>BQIU01000002.1 GCA_021603905.1 Nitrospirales bacterium | reverse complement strand
ACTCCAGTCATTGCTTTTCGTAAAGGCTCGGTACCTGAAATTATCCTTCATGGAAAAACGGGGTTCGTGGTGGATTCAATCGATCGTATGGCTGAGGCCGTGAAAGCGATCCATCTTATTAACCCCAGTGACTGCCGCAGCCACGTGGAGGAACATTTCTCAATCGCCAGCATGGCCAGAAAATATTCAGAACTGTATCAGCGGATTATCGATGAAAGGACAGTATGCCTAAAGACATCCCCGTTAGTAACGGGTCTTTCCTTTTAAATTTTGATTCGGATTACCAGATCCGGGACGTGTACTTCCCGTTTATCGGACAGGAGAACCATGGAAGCGGACATCCTTTCCTCTTCGGGGTCTTGGTCGATGGACAGTATTCGTGGATGGGCCCGGAATGGGAAAAAGATTTACGGTATGAAAATGAAAGTCTTGTGACAAAAGTTGTTCTGAAAAATGAGTCCTTAGGTTTGGAACTCCGATGCTCGGATGTGGTGGATTTGGATTTAAACATCTATATTAAAAAAATCGAAGTACGTAATCTTAAAGCTCAACCTCGTCAAGCCCGGCTCTTTTTGAGTCATGATTTTTTTCTGTATGGGAACGACATCGGAGGCACCGCGTATTTTGATCCCCGGAGCTGTTCGATCATCCATTACAAAATGCACCGGTATTTTCTGATCAGCTGTTGGGCACATGACCAATGGGGAGTGAAACATTTTACCTGTGGAAAAAGAGTGACTTCGGGAAGTTTGGTGACTGTGAAGGAGATAGAAAATGGAGAACTGAGTGGGGAGGCCGCGGCATGGGGCTCGCCTCATTCCACCATTAGCATATGGTTGGAATTGGCCGCGAAGGGAAGAACCACAACTGCATACTATTGGATTGCGGCAGGCCAGACCTATTCCGAAGTTGCCGAACTCAATTTGGAAGTCCATAACACCACCTCGGAAGCACTCCTCAACCGTTCGTCGAAATACTGGAAAACATGGGTACATGAAGACTCGCTCCAACTCCAAAGTTTGCCCAAATCTCTGACCGATCTGTTTCACCGAAGCCTGCTTATCCTCAGAACTCAAATTGATAACCGCGGTGCCATCATTGCTGCCACTGATTCGGATATTATTCGTTTTGGAAAAGATACGTACTCGTATATGTGGGGACGGGATGGTGCGTTTGTCGCTGCCGCGTTAGCCAAGGCTGGGTATTCGCATGTCTGTATGAAATATTTTGATTATTGCGCCAGGGTGCTATCCGACGAAGGCTATTTATTCCAGCATTATAATCCGGATGGATCGCTGGCCAGCAATTGGCATTCTTGGTTAGTCGCTGGACAAGAGGTCCTTCCTATTCAGGAAGATTCAACCGCGTTGACCCTTTGGGAGCTATGGATTCATTACCAAAGCTTGAGAGACGTTGAATTTATTCGGCCTCTCTACAATACGCTTATAAAAAAAGCGGCTGACTTTTTAGTTCGTTACCGAGACCCACAAACACTTTTACCCTTACCGTCCTATGATCTTTGGGAAGAGCGTTACGCCCTGCACGCCTATACCGTGGCATCCGTGATTGCTGGTCTCAGGGCTGCGGCGAATTTTGCCGCCCTCTTTCAGGATACTTGCCTCACTGAAAAGTATGATTCTGCAGCCGATGAAATGACGGTTGGGGTGATTTGGATCATCAGATATGAGAGGTTAGCGAGTCGAACGTGTAATATCGCTCGTCATGAGATGTGCGAAATCACACGAAATCGTGAATGACTGATTAATGACGTCTGCTAAATTTATATCGATAAATGAAGTATTCCTTTGAAACTTGTTAAATTTCAATATGTTGCAGGCTGTGTTGTCTTTATCTTCTGACGGTAACGTGTGAAAGGAATATACCTTGCATTTCTTCTATGGCATGCGAGGTGAAACATGAATCCTATCTATGATTTATTTGTTATCGGTGCTGTTATTTTGATGGTGTGGATAAATCTGTATTATTCAAGAGAGCAGACGAAACAGACGTCATCTATGTTCTCTAGCCTGAGAGAGAGGCTTGCGACCGTCAATGTCTTTAATGTGTACAAACAAAATTCGTCACTGTCTCATCACGCTTCCACCCACCTTTCATTGAAATAATGCCACGTGCATCATGGTCTTGGGTGGCGCTCTTGCATCTCTCCTCCTATCCCTCTGCTGACAGATTCACGAGTCACGTGACTTAGTATAAAGTCCTTACTTGGACACAGTCTTTTCACGGTATCTACGTTCATGAAGTTCTACTCTATCATGCTATGTGCCTGGCTAAGTGTATCCTCTCAATTTCAGCTCGTTCACTCGATGTAGGGTCTGCTCAATGACGTCTATCCTCCACAATCAGGAATTGAACGCTATCTGTGAGTGAATGATTCAAAGATCTGAAAAGGGAACGTTTGCCATTGTCACAATACATAATTTTCTAAATTTTATGTTGATGTGAATATATTGAAAGTGGATTTTCTCAGGCCTGCTGGAAGTCTCGGTATTCTATTTTTTGTTTGTAATTCTTTTACTCACTCTGCAAAATAAATAGAACGGTTAGAATTGGTAGCAATCTGATATGAGTGAGCGTTCGATAAACCACGAAGGCAGAATCGCTGATTATCGCATCGTTATTTTCTATAGCCGATTCAGTTCTACCGAAACGATCAAGCGCCAACTTGTACAATCAGTCAACACGCCAAAGGGAAAGCAGAGTTCAACATTTGCTGTCCTTCAGCGATACTCGGGATATACCACGATCGTCGCCTAGGCAACCGTTCCTCATTCATCTGAAAATTATCTGGATTCGCTATGGTTGATGAAATGATTATTATCGTACGGCCTGGTGGTTGGACAAGGGAGATGGAAAAATGAATGAAATCGTATATATGAATCATAGAGTAAACCGAACCGTGACCGGACCGGAAATCTATCAAGTCAGATTAATCGCAAGTCGTGAAGTGGCACATAAGACGATGGCCTTTTATTTTGAACGACCAGCTGACTTTACCTTCAATGCTGGGCAATTCATCGACGTCACGCTTCTTGACTCTCCTGAAACTACCTCAGATGGTGATAGCCGAACATTGACGATCGCGAGTGCACCGACAGAAAATCGTCTCATGGTGGTGACCCGTTTGCGTGATACCCTCTTTAAACGAGTGCTGATGAACATGCCTCTGGAAACGACGGTCAAGATTGAAGGTCCATTTGGCCAGTTGACCTTGCCTGAAAATGCTGCGAGGCCGTTAGTGTTTCTTGCTGGTGGCATTGGGATTACACCGTTTCGGAGTATGCTTGTCGATGCTGCAGCTCAGAGTCTTCCTCATCGTTTCACGCTTTTCTACTCAAACCGTCGTTCGGAAGATGCCCCTTTTCTTCATGAACTCCAAGACCTTCAAGGGAAGCTTCCCAACTTCACCCTTGTCGGCACCATGACTCAACCCGAACACTCTCATGTTTCCTGGACAGGGGAAACCGGGTACGTCGATCAGGCAATGTTGATGAGACATTTGCAGGGTATCGATAACCCTATTTATTATGTCGTCGGCCCATCTGCCATGGTCAGTGGATTTCGGTCTATGTTGGTCAAGGCTGGGGTTCGTGAACATGATATTCGGACTGAAGAGTTTATCGGGTACTGAGTGTGTGAATGTTTAGACTATTCCCAATGTTGAGTTTCTTGTCTGTCGTGCATCCTGACAAATAGTGAATGTAGAGTTGCAATTCCGCGACGGTCATGATTGATCGGTGACGGACAAAGGAGACGATTGGCAATTCAAAGCTTGATAAGGCTTCTGTTGAGTATCGCAATACTCCTAGGAACTATGGGGTTGTTTGCAAAACCCGATATGCCGATCAATGAACGAGAGCAGCTCTTGATTGAAGCTGTTGTTCAACATGATCTTGCCTTGGTCAAGCAATTGTTGAAACGCGGGGCCAATATCGAGAGTCGAGATGCCGAGGGACGTACGGCGTTACTGGCGGCGGTGGCCAATAACTCTCTTGAGATTGCTCGCCTCTTGATTGAAGCTGGTGCCGATGTCAATGCGCAAGATTCCCAGATGGATAGTCCGTTATTATTAGCCGGGGCTGAAGGTACACTTGAGATTTTAACGCTCATCTTAGACGCAAATCCCGATTTTAGTGTCTACAATCGTTTTGGCGGAACACCGTTGATTCCAGCCTGTGAACGAGGACATCTCGAAGTCGTGCAGATCTTATTGAAGACTGAAGTTGATATTGATCATGTGAACAATTTAGGATGGACTGCGCTTTTAGAAGCGATCGTGTTGAGTCAAGGTGGCCCCCGCCATCAAAAAATTGTCCAATCATTAGTCGATGCAGGAGCTGATATCCATATTGCTGATCATGACGGAGTGACGCCGTTGCTTCATGCCAGACAAAAGGGATTCCAAGAAATTGTCAGTATTTTAGAGTCAGCCGCTGCACGCGATTCTGAAAGCTGAAAGTGAAATCTAAAAGATACTAAAAAACCATAACTTTTGATATAGGGAGGAAAAAGGTGAACGGAATGGAGAGTCAGCGTGTTACCTCATACCTGTTTTGCGCAAAGCGTAGTCTTCTCACTTGCTGTTTAGTTGGTCTGGTCACGTCAAATGGGTGGGCAGGGGAGTTGCCTCGTGAGAGTGTGTTACCGCTTTCTTTGGCGACAAAGGCGGCTCATGCCACTGTCGATAAATGTTTGGCCGATGGGTATCGAGTGAGTGTCACCGTGGTTGACCGAGGAGGAAATATTCGTGCGGTGTTGAGGCAAGACGGAGCTGGCACACATACTCTCGAAAGCAGTCGCAAGAAAGCCTACTCCTCAGCCAGTCTGAGGCAGCCGACCGAAAAGTTAGCCGGATTAGTGGCTAAGATGCCGGCACTTCAAGGTCTTCAGCACATGAATGAACATATGCTTCTTTTGGCTGGTGGTCTGCCTATTGTGTTAGGTGGTGAAGTTGTGGGTGGCATTGGAGTGGGGGGAGCCCCTGGGGGTCATCTTGATGTTGCCTGTGCACAAGCCGGGTTGAACAGTATCGGTGCGGGTTCAACTCAGGAAGCCGACAAGTCAGGGCAATGATGTCCCCAGTTGTGTTTCCGTCTAGTCAAACGTTGTGGTAAATGGGCTTGCGAGCGAACAGTGAGGCTATTGTTTATCGATTTCCATCGCTTTGTGGGCAATTAACCCACCATTGCTGGCTATATACATGTATCGTCCAGACGTTAGTGTTATAAGGATTGATTCTGGCTGATCTGCCCTTCCGTTTAGGCACAACCTTTTCCTTACTATTTTAGGCATTTCATCGGTTCCTCAGAAATTTGTGACTTTTGGCATTCACGCCAGGCAACAGATCATGGGATTGACCCACAGATCTAGTTGTGATTTCATTGAGATCGTGAATGAGTAGATTTCAGGTTAGAAGATGTCTACAATGATTAAGCTTACGGATACCTGAGTTTCATGAAGTAATTTATTCCCGTGATCCTTCCAACATTCAAGTGCCATTATTCACCCTGTCTTTGAGGAATCTTGTCATGATGAATTTATTTTCATTGCTCGCAACGGCTCTTCTTTTTACAAATTTCATTTTTGTTGACTATGCATCCGCTCAAACTCCTACAGGAGAGACGGCAACTCCAGAAGCGATCAAGGGGTTTAATGAACAGAAGGTCAAAGATGATCCGATTTGTGATTCAAGTCGGCGTCCTGTGATCAAGACGGTTGAACCCGATGAAGTAAAGCCGGGTGACAAAATTGTTGTCACCGGTGATTTCGGGAAAAGCAAAGAATGTTTGCATCACGTGACCATTGGGAGTCAAGAAGGAAAAGAGATGACCTATGTTGACGCGAAACATGTAGAAGTGACCGTACCTGATTCAGCAAGACAAGGTATGACGTTTTTGAATGTTCAGACGGGTGGTGGGAGTGCACGTGTGGCAATTTTAGTGCAAAGTAAAGAATAATAATTCTGAAATACCAAAAAAAATTCTGGTTGTCCTCAGTAAGAAAGTACTATTTCTTCAAGTTCGAGAAAACGTTGTCGCTAAGCTTGTCTGCTGCCTGATCCTGTGTGAACCCGTAAGGGTTTGCACAGGGCTGCTATCGACTCCTATCTTCTTAATGTTCCTAACCGTCTGCCTCGGGGGATACGAAATCTTCAATTCCCTTGTTCCAACAAGACCTTCTGCCTATTTCCTGTTAGTCTTCAATCATTACTGTGAATCTTGAACATCGGACGGTTTATTATTGTGCAAGGCTAAATTATTTATGAAGTAGAGCAACTGTGGAGAACGAAATTTGTTATGAAGCCGTTAAATGTCGTTGTGGTAGGTGGAGGTTTTGGTGGCCTATCGGTTGTGCGAGCTCTTCGCGGAGCATCCGTTCATATCACCTTAATTGATGTCACCAATCACCATGTATTTCAGCCACTCCTGTATCAAGTGGCGGTTGCAGCTCTTTCCCGTGGAAACATTGCGACTCCACTTCGAGAAATTTGTCGTGCTCAATCAAATGTAAGAATCATCATGGACGAGGTGATATCAGTTGATTGTGACCATCATGTCGTGGAATTGACGAATGAAAGAATTATCTTCGATTCAATAGTTCTTGCTCCGGGTTCTCAGCCTTCCTATTTCGGTCATCCAGAGTGGCGTCAATATGCGTGGAGCCTCAAAACCTTATCCGATGCTCTGCGCATTCGTGACCGTATTGTCCTTGCGTTTGAACAAGCCGATCGTTTGGCTCCTAGCCCCGAAGTGACGCCGTATCTGACATTTGTCATTGTCGGGGGTGGACCGACGGGTGTCGAACTCGCCGGGGCCATAGCCGAGATAGCTCAGTACAGTATTAGACCAGATTTTCCTTCACTCAAGGACCAAAAAATTTCCATTATCCTTGTTGAGATGCACACTCGATTGTTAGATGATTTTCCCGAAGAATTGTCTCACTATGCCAAAATGTCTTTAGAAGAACTAGGCGTCGAGGTGCAGTTGGGTTCCCAAGTCACTGACATATCTGACAAGGTCGTGACGGTTGGCACGCACCGTATTGAGTCAGCAAATGTGATTTGGGCGGCCGGAAATGAGGCCTCTCCCTTAATGAAAACCCTTGACGCACCGTTAGATCCAATGGGGAGAGTGTATGTAGAAAAGGACCTTTCCCTTTCTTGGTATCCATGGGTGTTCATCATCGGTGATGCGGCTTCTTGTTCTAGTCACAATGGACATCCTCTTCCGGCCTTGGCGGCTGTCGCCATGCAACAAGGTCGTTATGTTGCCAATATTATTACGCATCGTATTCCATCTGAACAACGTGAAATCTTCCAGTATCAAGACAGAGGGAAGATGGCGACATTAGGGCGAGCCAGAGCGGTTGCGGAGATCAAAGGAAGAAAATTTTCCGGTCTCGGCGCCTGGTTACTTTGGTCGGTTGTTCATATTTTTTATCTCATTGGGTTTGATCGTGTTCGCGTCACGATCGAATGGTTGTGGTACTACGTCACGTACAAGTCAAGTGAACGTCTCATCGAGAAAAAGTCTTATCGAAACCCGTTCCGTAATAATGTGAATGGTTGTTGAACATTCAGCCCACCTGGTTGTTCCCATCTACGGCAGGGAAAATCTCTCTCATGCCTGCACACGATATCAACAAAACGTGCGAACAACCTATCCAGGGTTTATAGGAGGTTTCAACGTCGTACATCTTTCGTATAGTAATTTCGTTGGGGAAGCCATTTCAAATGGCCTCAGATACACGGATGATGCGAGTGAAACATCTACATTTTTTTCGATGACGTAGACGACTGAAATCTTTCTGCATGGATATATTCTCTTTGGTGACTGACTCTACTCGATGGAGCCTTTCGACCTGTATTGTAGTTTTTGTGATTTCCGCTGTTGTTATTGCGATCGTTGGGTACCGATTAACGGTATTGGCTGATCGTCTTGCCGATCGGACAGGCTTAGGAGAAGCGTTAACAGGAGCTTTTCTTCTTGGCGCGATGACTTCTCTCCCTGAAATCAGTGCGACAATCACGGCAGCAAGGCAAGGGCATGCTCAACTTGCCGTGAGTAATGCCCTAGGCGGCGTAGCCGCACAAACAGTGTTTTTGGTCATGGCAGACTTGACGTATCGAAGAGCCAATCTTGAACATGCAGCGGCATCAATAGCTAATGTCATGCAAGGCACCCTCGCTATCGTATTGATAGCCTTCCCGGTTCTGGCAGCCATGATGCCCAATTTTCAGCAGTTCACTATTCATCCTATGACCCCACTCATGTTTGGAGTATATACATACGGACTTTACCTTGTCTTTCAAGTTCAAGCCAATCCGATGTGGCGACCTCACCAAACATCGGAAACCCGTGAAGACCAGATTGATAATTTGAGAGACCAGCATATTCCTCTCTGGCGATTGTGGACACAATTCATTCCGACTGCAATTATCGTTGGATTTGGAGGGTGGTTTATTACCAAATCAGGGATTGCCTTGTCTCAGAATACAGGTTTGTCTGAAACCGTAGTTGGTGCACTATTCACTTCGGTTGCCACATCTTTTCCAGAATTAGTTACGACCCTTGTCGCGGTCCGGCAGGGGGCGCTCACGTTGGCAATTGGAGGGATCCTCGGCGGCAATGCATTTGATTCACTTCTTGTTGCCGTTTCTGATGTCGCCTATCATTCTGGGTCTATTTATCATGCGATCACTCCTGATCAAATTTTCCTTATGGGACTAACGATCATCATGACGAGTATTCTTCTTATGGGATTGATTCGGAGAGAGCAGCATGGGATTGCGAATATTGGATTTGAAAGTTTCACTATCCTATTGCTGTATATCGGAGGGGCCCTCTATCTTGTTTTAAAGTAACGATTGTATGCTGTTCAGTTAACGCATAGATGTTCTTGGCAATATTATTCTCCTATTGAAATAATGATTATAGGATGTTCGTTGTTGTCACCAACATGATGGCCGCCATGACTCCCATCCCGACATCTTCGGTCAGAGTCACCGTGGATAAAGGGACTTCAAGAACAGAACCCATACATGGACAATTAATATCCAGATCTTGTCGTAGTGCAGAGATCACACCAATAGTCCCAATGATCATGATAATGATCGTCGCGATATAAGTCAGTGCTGGCGCAAAAAAAGCGAGAAAACTCAATCCTAATCCCAGTTCGATAAATGGATAGATGTAAGCATAGGTACGGCTTCGCGTCGCAATAAGATCATACATTTGAAATCCATCAGCAAACGCTGAAAGATTAAATATTTTCAACATCGCAAAACAGCAGAGAAAAATGCCCATGAAATAATGCATCCAACTCATGAGACCGCCCTGCGTGTGCAGAGTTAAGGCAAATCCTGCTGCGGCTGCAATCAAAATCAAAGATGCGAGAGGCCAGTAATCTTGAAATGCTTTTCCTCGATTGTTCTCTTGCTTCTTGTAGGCGGGATCTTTAGTCATGCAGAAGCCTCATCTGCGATATACGGCAACGAGTTTGCCGCAAGTCCAAACGTATAATAATTTTTCCTACGATTTCTTCTCTCTCTGCTATCGACCTTCGGTCGTTATGATAGGCTCGTCATGGTTTGGTCGTCGTTTTTTCAGAGAGAACTTCAATAATTTCTCGACAAAACATACCAAGATCTGAGGGTTGACGAGATGAAATAAGAAAGCCATCTCGAATCACTTCGGTATCGCTATATTGGGCGCCAGCATTGATAAGGTCGTCTTTAATGGAATGAAAGCAAGTCATCTGTTTATCCTTCACAATCCCTGCGGAGATCGCGACCCATGCCGCGTGGCAAATCGTCCCGATAACTTTCTCCTGTTCCATCATTTCTCGTACCAATGAAAGAGTTAAAGGATTTCGACGCAGATGATCTGGAGCATATCCACCAGGAATAATCACGGCATCAAAATCTTTTACTTGAACATCTTCAATTCTCATATCTGCCGTGACTGGATAGCCATGTTTTCCGTGATACGTTGACGTCCCCGCACCAGCGATGAGTACGGTGGCGCCTTCTTCTCGCAACCTCAGCACGGGATACCACAGTTCTAAGTCTTCATAAAGTTGTTCGACTAACACAAGGACGTTTCGGTGTAATAAACGTTGTTCCATATGAGTTCCATACAATAGTGTGATATCTCAATCATTGTGGGTCTATAATTTTTACTCATCGAGCGTAAAGCCCACCTTTATTGTCACCTGCCAATGGGCGACTTTGTTGTCCTCAATATCTCCACGTGTCTCCGTGACGTGAAACCATCGCATATGCCGGACAGTTTCTGAAGCCTTTCCAATGGCTTGATTAATAGCGTCCTCCATGGAATTCCGAGAGCTTCCCGTCAATTCAATGATTTTGTAAATGTGTGACAACGTTGAACCTCCTGTCTGGTTGTTTTTGGGAAATTTTAATAAGTATGACCAGATTTAACGGGATACGAAACTGTATAAAACCCTTGGAGCAAAAGATATCTGCGTAGACATTCACAAATATCAAGCTGGGCCGCATGACTTCGCGAGTTTGTGCTTGATGGAATTTCGACAGGAGCCATGATCATTCCTAAGAGAAAACGTTTGTCAAGAATAGAATGTGGAAGATTAATGACGTGAGAATGATTATGCGTTAGTCAATAGGCGAGCTATGGGAAAAGTATATAACCGTGAGTTCAAGAGAGAAGAATTTTTTATTAACAGAGAGTGGAATGGATTATCGTCTGCTCGCAATGCAGATAATACTAGCCATCTATGATGTAAGGCCGAAGTATGCATTATCAATTTGAGAGGCTTACGCGCCACTCAGACCCAGATCTTCTCCCTCTGTCGCTTCACTATCACCAACATATTTGGTGCTGAATTTTTGGGAACTGGGGTCCATCTTGAGTACAGTTTCTTGTCATCTCAGCATGACGTTTTGCACCCAACGTTTTACGTCTGAGCGTTTGTTTTACTTTTATAATTTTGGGAAATGGCATGTGCCGGATTTGATATGCGAACATGTTTTGGATGTTGATTTTTTTGTCTTTCCCATTCTTCGTCAAGCGATGCTTCTAACGTATAAGATGGTTCGCTGGTATATCGTATTCGCGAGCGGTTTGTATTAATTCTTTTTGTATGAAAATCATTACTCATCATCAAGCCCTCCTTAACATCAGATAATAATATACATAAGAAAAATTTTATTCTCAGTCTTGCTGTATTTCGGGAGCACTTACATGACGGCTATTTCAATGTTAAGTAATGCAACTTTTTCATGGAAGTTTTGAACGGAGCATTGACTCCTCTATCTTGTAATTTTCTTCAGTGTGATATCATGATTAATGACAGTAGAAAACTGGTAATAACCCTAGTCGTGATACTTTTTTAGAAACGATGAAATTTTTCGGAATAATAGTAGGGTACAACCCGAATCGGTAGGTAGGTTAAGGCCTACATGAAGAGGAAACAGAGCCTTAGTCCTCTTCATGCAGGTCCTCAGGTGATTATCGCATCAATGACGAGATTGACTTTGAGCGTTAATACTCTCTTCTTGGTTCCATTTGGGTGTGTCGTCGTCTTGTCGTAATTCCAAGGCTTTTCCATTCTTGTTGGTCGTGATCTGAGAGGCTAACAGGAGGTAATTGCCATCACGAGTGACCCGTGATCCATTGATCTTGACTGCGTCGCCTTGTTCCACTTCCATTCCTTGCTTTTTTAAATAGTCATTTGGAGCAAGACGAACGTGATCCTGTGCCGAGGCAGTTTTTACGTCGACGGTCATAACCTGCATTCCATTGAGCGTTTCATGTTTCACATTCTGGATTGTTCCTTCCTAGCGGCAACCCTTTGTTTCCACAAAGATCATTCTTCGCAAAGTTTCTTTCGAATGAGTTTTCACAATATGATTAACTGCACAAGTAGGCTAGTGAGAATGATGGAAAGTGAATATTGGAAGTCGTTTCTGAAATATTTTACTTATAGGATGAAATGTTGGAACGCATAATCATGATTCGCAGAGAATGAGAAGAAAAAGAGAGGTTGGGATTGGTCTTTTGAGAGAATGGATGGGGGTCGAATTAAAGATATATTGATATCGAATGCCAGGTTTCAAGATGATTCCTGGGTGTTCGATATTGACACTGTCAGTAACTATCGAAGTTTTAACTCCTATTGATTTGGTTGTTTGTTCGCACCGCTATTTCTTGTCGCTGGCGACCCTGTTCGGTGACCACCGAAGACTGACGTCACGCCTTTTTTGCCTGCATCACCAGGTCTTAATTTTCTTTGTCGCTCAATTTGTTTAGAGTTGGTTGACGAGGATTCTGTATCTATCGATGAGTCTGTACCTTGTTGTGTATGGAAATTTGAGGATTCTTGAGACTCCTGAATTTGATGATGTCTGTCAGAATCTATTCCAAAACTTGGAGTCCCTCCGGCAGAAAAGAACAAGCACGTTGCTGTCACAAATAGAAATCTTGTCATGAAGCTTTCCTCTTCCGCTAAAGATAGACCTCTAAGCCTCTAAAGGCTTAGAGGTCTATTTGGTTTAATTATGGGTGATAACGACTTGGTCTCGGATCGTAATCTCTGTTGTCATCTGAAGAACGGCGTTCACGGTAACGTTCATATGTGTTACCAGAATCATCGTCCAGCCAATCTCGACTTTGAGAGAACACGGACCGTTGACTTCTTCGATTTCGCGAATCGTCGGAATAACGATCCCGGGAATCACGATCTGACGAACGATAGCGTTCTGGCTGATTCATGTGACGATCTCGAATCCTGTCTTGGCCGGCATGCCGTCCTTTAAATGCCTCTTGATCTTCATAATTATACGCGGATTCAGATCCCTGCTGCCGATCTCTTCGATCCCGCGATTGATTTGTACGTCCTTGAGGGGAGTAACGATCGGACCATGAACGTTGACGAAATTCACGAGCATTGCCGCGATAGCGTTCCGGCTGATTCATGTGTTGATCCTGAATTCTGTCTTGGCCAGCAAACCACCCTCGATAGGCGCGTTGATCGTCATAATCATAGGCAGATTCTCGTCCTCTTCGATCTCGAGAATCTCCGCGATCCCCGGGGGAAAGAGTGGCTCTATAAGCCTGCTCACGATCCTCGTAAAAATCTTCATTTAAGTTCCAATGTTGCTCTACGTGTTGAGCGGTGTCTTCCCCTTCTTCTAGGATTGGAAGATCGCCCAATTGTGTTTTTGACACATTGAGCTTAAATGTTTTATTTCCCTGACCTTCCATAGCTTGCCAAGGCACTGAGATGAGTTGCCCGTCAGTCTTTCGAACGATGGCATAAGAAGGCTCACCTTGGTTGTTATTCACAAGTCGGTAAATATGACCAACTTCCTGTCCATTTTTTGTTTTGACGGTATATTTTGCATCTTTATCGGAAATATCCAGTCCGCCTAATTGACCCGCGGGCAATACAAAATAATCTTCTCCCGATCGGCCTGCCTCGAAACGATCATCTTCGCCGCGATATCCCATCGATCGTACATAGGTGGCATTACCCTCTTGATTAATTTTAGCTTTGATAGAATCTCCATTCTGGAAATTGCAATCACCAAATGTAAATCCCTGCGTTTCAGAATCCTCTGACGAGCTTTGCCCGCTGGTCCCCGAAGAAGACATCGAAGATCCTTGGCTCATCGAAGATCCTTGAGATGACTGTCCCGATTGGGAACTTGAACTGTTTGGACACAGTTGGTTTGTCTGATTATTGATTTTAAAGGAGGTCTTACGGCCGTCCCGCGACCGTATGGTGATTTGATCTCCATCCTTACGCATAAATTCTCCCCGTACAACTTTTTCTTTCTCCTGGGAATACGAGCCCTGAGATCCACTGCGATCTGAGTGATCTCTGGACGAACCTGCTTGCGCGATGAGTGGTAAGGCTAATAGCGGTATGCCTGCTAGCATAAGTGATCTAGCCCATAGGTCTTGAGTAAACATTATGTTTACCTCCTTTACTTAAAGGTTTGAGTGAATGAAATAGAGTGATTGTTGCACAACCATTAGTGCTAATTTACCTAACCCCCTGTGAGAAACCACTGGCTGAAACCCCTGTGAGGTCTGTCTGGAACCCTGGACTCTGAAATTTAGGAAATATCCCTGCTGTCCGATCCACTGAGACGCGTTGCGGTATACACGAATGAACAATTTAAAGATTTTGAACAATTTAGGTGGTGTCGACTTGAACTGAAGCTCCCTTTTCTGACCATTCTTACCTAGGTATTTAGCGGGAAATTTGTCATGTATGTCGGCAAGACCTTGTTTGCGCTGTTGATGGATTGTCTGCCCTGGACCGCCTTGACGAGAATCATCGCACGCTATCGTGACAATCACCGAGGTCGTATGCTGCCTTGCATTGAACACTTCAGTACCTTGTCATTTGCACCGTTGACGTATCGCGAAAGCTTGCTCGACATCGAAGCCAGACTCTCGGCGAAACGGCTAAGCTGTACTACATGGATATTCGCTCGCCAGTGAAACGTGCCACGCTGGCCGATGCCAACGAGCGCAGAGACTGGCGGATCTATGCCGCCTTTGCCCAGCGCTTGATCCCCCAGGCACGCACCCTGTATGAGAGGGAAGATTTCGGTCTGGATTTGTCGCACACGGTTTATGTGCTGGACACCATAACAATCGACCTGTGCCTGGCGCTGTTTCCGTGGGCACCGTTTCGCAGCACCAAGGCGGCCGTCAAGATGCATACACTGATTGGCCTGCGCGGCAATGTTCCACGCTTTAACCTTATTTCCGACGGGATGCGGCACGATGTCGCGCATTCACTCTCAGATTTCTACAGCCAGCAGAATTAATCGATCCATCTGCGTCGCATTCGGTTCAAAGGTTTCAAGTGCGGCAGGACACAGGTCTTCCGGTCCAATCTCTTTAGTCTGCCGGTTCCCGCATGCCTGTGTAACTCGATACAGCTTTTACACTATGTATTATGTACAGGAAATTTACTTGAGTGCTGGAAATGGCCGTGGACCTCATGGAGAGGTGATACAACAAATATCCTTCTATTCTTCAGGATTGAACGAGGAGAGGCGTTTCTTATGCAGAAGCCAGGGTATCTGATAGTTATCAGTTCCCTGGAGTCGTGATATCTGTTGATATGAAATTGTATTTTTAATATCTAACTAAGGAGCAAGTGATGACTACTCAAATTCGTGCGGTATTATCGGCAGATTCAATCGCGGGTACGACGGTACAAAACATGTCCAAAGAAGACCTTGGGGAAATTAAAAGCTTAATGATTGATCTTTCGGAAGGTAAAATCGCATATGCCGTTCTGTCATTTGGTGGGTTTTTAGGTATGGGGGATAAACTGTTTGCCATACCTTGGCAGGCGTTCCAGGTTGTCCAAGAAGAAAAAGTGTTTGTACTAGATGTATCAAAGGAAATATTAGAGAAAGCTCCGGGTTTTGATAAAGATAACTGGCCAGACATGGCCGATGTCACGTGGGGACAGAGCATTCATAAATACTATGGATATGATCCTTACTGGAATTAATTGTATGTAGAATTTTTATTTTTGGCCGGAGAGAATCATTTCAATGAAGTTCTCTCTGGCCGAAATTTTATCCGCACGGTTTTCCCCGACTGTATTCCTCGATCGTATCCAGCTCAGCCTCAAAAAATATTTTCAGCCAGAGAATTTCACAGTAACGGCATTGCCGACTTTTTAATCTACCATCACAGGCTTGTACCATCCATGGTACCTCGTATGCTTTCTTATTTTCCTTAACGTTGCACTTCATAGACATTTCCATTCCTAAGCAAACTGATTTGTCTATTGGCGTGATTCCTCAGAATAGTACAACATGAACCGACGCTTAGGTTTGATATGTTTTTCGTGTCTGAGGCACCCAAATCTGTTAGCCGTGATATTCATTATTAAGCGTATTGACAAACGTAACACACTTTATAGGTGCTGCTAGTACGCGATGAAGGAGTGATAGTCAATTTAGGTATCAAGGAAAGGAACATGGCATGTTGCAAGACTTCAACAAAATGAAAACGTATGTTGTGGAGGGTACGGACGGAACGATTGGAACCGTGGCAGATGTGTACTTCAATGACCAAACTTGGAATGTTCAGTACGTGGCAGTCAATACAGGAAACTGGTTAGAAGGTCGGCATTTGCTCATTGCGAAGGAATGTTTATCGGCACTAAAGCGTGAAACAAGTGCCTATCCTGCGTCAGTCAGTCATGCGCAGGCAAAAGCGAGTCCAGAATTTGAAATTAATCAACCTCTATCTTGGGGAAAAGAACGAGAGATCTGTTCATTCTATCGCTGGTCTGCCTATTACCCAATAAACGAAAATGAGATGTCGGTCTTTCCCGGAATTCTGACGAGCACAAACGGTCTGAAAGATTTTTCGTTATTAGCCAATGACGGTGAAATTGGAAAAGTTGTCAATTTTATCGTTGATGATACAGATTTGCTGTTACGATATTTTGTCGTTGACACCGCGAAATGGTTAGCCGGCAGAAAAGTGCTGATCAGTCCGATGTGGGGAAAATCCATAAATTGGACAGAGCAACTGATAGAGGTTGATGTCAGCAAAGAGTCCATTCAAGAGTCGCCGGAGTACGATTCACTGGTTCCAATTGACCAAGTCTATGAAGTGAGTCTCTACGAGCATTACGGCAAGCCCCAATATTGGTAAAGCTGTATTTTCGATTAGACGTTAATCGAAATATTCTCGAATCGGAAGCGATAACCTGAACATGTTGCTCTACACCAATGTGCTCAGGTTATCTTTCTGTACACACGAAAGATTGTAGAAGCAATTTTATGAGTATTGAGAACGTCATGAGCAGCCGCATGCGCTTACCGTTGAGGAAATACTATTCCGGTCCGTGGCATGATATGTAAAATGATTAAACCTTAGCAAATTCCAGGTTTGTGCCATCCAGTCATCGTCGTATTGTCAAAGGCATTCATGTGCACTATTCTTCTATTTGGTTCTGATCTTAATCTCTATGAACTGCTTGACTGGTTGCCTGATAGTTTCGGGTTGGATGTACGGCGGGCCTGGAGTCTCCCTGAAGGTATGCGAATATTAAACGATCAAATCATCGATCTTGTTGTTGTTGATTACTCTATCCAAAAAAATGGCTTATCGATGATATCTGAAGTGACCACGTGTGATCCTCATCCTCCCATTATAGCGACCTTCTCCGCCCGAGACACTCCGCATATCAATATGGTTAAATTTCCCCAGATGATTGGCGCTTCTTATACCTTTGAAAAACCTGTGAACAAAAGATTGTTTCAGGACGCTTTCCTAGAGCTTATGTGCTATCCGACAGATAATTGACTTGTCAATCACACCTTCTTTCCTCGTCGATAGCCATCTCCATACTCTCATGCAACTTGCAGCCTTGAATGAACATGATGTCGTTGCGTGGTGCAGGTGCCGCGAATTTTTGAACGTTTAAATTGCTGAAAAGACACTTCTTCTTCATTGACCGAGTAGGGCGAAATATGAAGATTGAGGCGCAAATCGGTGGGGAGGCAAAAATCATCTCCAAACCCAGCAACCTCGTGTAGGCATGTGAGGCACAATGGTAAATGCCACATTTTATAATCATAGCCATACCCTTCGGTAAAAACTTCCCTCCACTTCGTTTTGGTGAGGCATGGATAGTGGGGAGGATCACTTTTTCGATAAAACGGCAGTAAAATTTCCAGATTTTCTCTGGCTTGGGTATTGAAGATTTCCGGGTGTTTGATTTGACTATTGTGGAGGTGTTTTATTTCATTTTCGGTCAAGTCTGCCTCTTCCATGGCGAGGTACCACCCTTTCTGTTTCCATCGTCTGAAGTTTTTATAGATTCGTTGCATTTGCTCCTCTTCTATCCCTAAGAGGATACGGACCTCACGCGGTCGTAGTCCGTAAAGGTGGTAGAAGAGTCCAATGAGTGCGTCACGGCTGATGACAGCTCGATTCAATAGGCCGTCAAGAAATCGATACATCAGCTGATTGGACGTGGAGGGAGCTTTGTGTTCCTGAGGCCTTCCAAAGTACTTCGAAATATATCCGTCGAGAAGCAAGAGTGGTCGACACGGTAGTTGAGATGGACAATATTCAATGAATTTTTCAACGAGATTAAACGAGAGTCGTAAAAGCAGTTTTTCATGTGCCATATTGTCTGACCATTGTCCCATGTCTTGGAGAATACGACGAATGAGTTTGGAAGATCGTTCCAAAAAGTGAGGGAAATTCGCCGGCACACATTGTGTGAATTCTTCAGAAGTGTGAATCATCATGTGAGTAGATGGATTGATAGTTTTCAAGGGGGACCTCCTTACCGACAGAAAGTATACTGTAATGACGTTATCAATGTGACAGGCAACATTTATTCACCTTGTGAGAAGGTAGATTAGCCAATAGTCCATTCAGGCAGTACTGTCACTTACCCTTGCTTTAAATGCGGAGTGCCCTGGGTGACGTTGTCATGGAAAGAATGCGAAATCTCAGAGATTTTATTCAGGAGGTTATGTATGTGACCGAGACATACATGGAGACAGAGGACACGAGAGATTGATCATGCCAGTCGTATGTGAAATATGTGAGGGTGGTCTCTCTTGCTAGGAGTGAATAAGAGAGTTACATCGGAGATTGAGGCAGGCGATTTATATCTGTGAAGATGATTCCAATTATTTATGAAAGGATCTGTCATGTATGGGAAGACCCTTATAACAGCGAGACGGTCCGAGTCCCGCTGGTCGTGACATTTTGCTGTGGGTACATCGTCACATCCTTGCGTTTGTGTAATGTTTCCCGTATGGCCTGAGTTAACTCTTCTTCTGTTTTCATTGCGTAGGATATGTTCAAGATTCCTTTCTCCTGAAGGTCTGCTTCAAGGGAAGGTTGAGTATGCAAAAGGAAAACAACTTTACCGTTTTTCTGACTTTCATGAATTAATTGGTAAATAATCCGACTCCCTATCCAATCAATTGATGCTAACGCTTGCAAGTCTAGAACTATGAAAGAAACGGAAGATGAAATCGCATGCGCCATTAATAATTTTGTTTGGTGAAGATGATTTGTCTGAATGATAGCGTCTGGAGTAATGGTGAGAACGATTTGTTGATGAATGCAACTAATTTTATAATGCATCGTCTCTTTCCTCCGTGGATTATGGAATCGGTATTCCGGAATATCAATAATCGACGAATCGTTGGTATTGTAAAGGCTTTTCTCAATCACACCACTATCATTACCCCTTGAGTGTAAATACCTAATTCAAGGGTTATACCGCATCATCCACTGACTGTGATTGATTATGTTTAAATTTTTGTATTGACAAGAAGAAGGCTAAGGGAAGACAGACGTTCGTCTACTGGCCGAGGCGTGAAGTTTGAGCGGGAAATCGGTTCGTTGAGGATGATGATTTCTGGAAAATTTTGATGAAAGCCTACTGACAAGAATGACTTCAAAGCACAAATTGACGAATGGTGTTCACTAAGTGATCGGCTGGTCCACCTTTTGCGACCAGCGCCTTCGCTCCTGCGTCTAAGAACGATTGAACAGCTTCGGTTGAATCGTAAACAGATAGGCCAATCACAATGGTTTCCGGTTTTTCACGGATGATTCTGCGTGTCGCTTCCAATCCATCCATGTTGGGCATTTGAAAATCCATAATGATGATGTCTGGGTGAAGAGACCGGCTCTGAAGGATGGCGTCTTCTCCGTTTTCTGCTTCTCCCACCACTTCAAAATTTTCTTGTGCATTCAAGATGAAACGAAACCCTTCACGAACCATTTTGTGATCGTCGACGATGAGGATGCGAATGGTATCTGATAGAGAGGAGCGATGTGGAGGAGGCGAAATAGCCGGGTCAGGTGTCGTATGTTTATCGTCTTGTGGTTCCTCTTGCTTCTCCGTTTCGAGTGGAATCTGAAAACGCACGTTTGTTCCATGTTCGGGAGTCGATGCAATGAGGAAATCCCCGCCTAACGCTTCTATTCGTTCCCGAATACTGAAAATTCCAAATTTTTCTGTTGGATGATTCGCAGTATCTGTTGAGTGGTGAATAAATCCTCGGCCGGAATCCCTTACCTCAATCTGTAGGTGAGTGTTATTGGGAATAGATACCGTCAATATCGCTTCGTTGACTCCGGAATGTTTTAAGACGTTAAATAACAGTTCACGAACAGATTGATAAATTAAGACCGCATGATCTTCGCGAAAGTTGAGTGTCCTAGACTCATCTTTGACATGAACCGTTAACCCCTGATTTTTCATTTCAGACGCTAACCATGAGAGAGAAGCCTGTAGACCGAATTCATAGAGGCAAGTGGGACTGATTTGGCTGACCAGGGTTCGTGTGTAGGTTAACGATTGATCCAATAGGTCGTCGGCCTCACCAAGGGTTTTTAGTATACTCTCTTTCTCTTGGTGCGATTGACACTGGCCTAATTTCAAACGACAGACAACCAAAAGTTGTGCCAAGTAATCGTGCAGGTCCGAGGCGAGGCGGCGACGTTCCCGTTGTTCCGTGATAGTGAGTTCTGATGCCATAGCCCGTAATCGATCTTGATATCGGACTAATTCTTGAGTTCGTGCGTTGACTCGTTCTTCCAGAGTTCGATTGAGTTCAGCCAATTTGTCATTGGCTTCTTTTGTCAACGTTTTGTCTCGAACGACTTTCGCGAACCCGATGAGTTGTTCTTGGCTGTCACGAACGGCCGTCACGGCTCCACTTGCCCAGAATCGTGTCCCATCTGCACAGACGAGCCAATTGTCGTCATCGCCTTTTTCATCGATCTGAGCTCTGCGTAATTCTGCTTCTGGACGGTTCTGGTTCTGATCTTCCGGAAGAAATAAAAATGAGAAATATTTCTTCAATGCTTCTTCATCCGAATAGCCAAATAGTCGTTGTGCGCCTTCGTTCCAATGAATGATATGTCCATTCACGTCGAGAAGGATAAACGCCAATCCGGTGGCTCCTTCAACAAAGAGCCGGTACATTCTTTCAGTCTCTCCGCGCATGCGGTCGTTTCGGACACGTTCAATGGCGTAATGTAACGTGCGCGGCAGAAGTCCGGAATTCATTTGCGATTTGGGAACATAGTCCTGAGCCCCGAGCTTAATGGCTTCAAGCGCCAAGGGTTCATCCTCGTTCACCGTGAGGATTACGATCGGCGTTGACGTATTCGTCTTCCGGATTTGTTTCAGTGTTTCCATGCCGTTGGATTCTGGAAGATTTAAATCCAGGAGGATAGCGTGAAAGGTCGTCGTATGAAGAAATGTTAACGCTTCACGAAGTGTTCGAGCATGGGTGATTGAGAATGAGTGAAGTGTTGAGGTGTGTGTCAGTTGTTCCTGCACCATTCGGACGTCAGGAGTATTATCTTCGACTAAAAGAATGGAAAGCGTGGTCGACGTATTGGCGTCCATCATGAAAAATTTTTGGGTGGAAGTTTAACGAAGGAAAGCCAGAATTGTTCAAGAGATTGAATCATGTTAATGAAATTTTTGACGTCAATGGGTTTGACCAGGTAGGCATTGGCATGAAGATCATAGCTCTGCAAGACATCATGTTCGTCAGAAGACGTGGTCAAAATTACAAGTGGTATCTGTCGTAAACTCGAATCACTTTTGATTTCTTTCAACACTTCACGCCCATCTTTTTTAGGGAGATTCAAGTCCAATAAGATGAGGTCCGGCCGAGGGACATGTTCGTATGGAACCTTCTGCTGCAAAAACTTGAGGGCACTCACGCCGTCCTGTACGATATGAATCGTGTTGTAGATGCGCGCGGCCTCAAAAGCTTCTTGGGTAAGACGGACATCAGATGGACTATCTTCTACCAATAAAATTTCTATAGGAATCGTCATTGTTTCTCCTGATAGTGTTTGGGAATCGAAAATATAAAAGTGCTTCCCTTGCCTACCTCTGACTCGACCCAGATACGTCCGCCCAGACGTTCGACGATCTTCTTGCAGATAGCCAGGCCAATTCCCGTCCCTTGATATTCGTCTCTGGTATGGAGTCGTTTGAATGGGAGAAAAATTCGTTCAAAAAAATCTGCTTCGATTCCAATCCCATTATCCTGTACCATAAACACCCACTCATTCGCATCTTCTCGACTTGAAATATGTATTTGTGGTGAATTTGAACCCTGAAATTTGATGGCGTTGGTGACAAGATTCTGAAGAAGACGTTGGAACAGTTCTTCATCCGTAGCAATGGTGGGGAGCGGCGTATGGGTAATGCGTACTTGTTTTTCTTCAATGATTGTCTGTAGTTGCTGCAGAATGATTGTGAGGACATTGTTCGTATTGACTGGAAGATTTTTCACCTCTTGCGACTGGATCCTCGAATATTTCAAAAGATCTTGTGTGAGGATTTGTAGACGTGCGGCTCCGTCGGTCACGAAGCCAATATATTCCTTCGCTCGCTCGTCTAATTGGTTTTGGTATCGTTCTGCTAATAACTGGGTAAATCCGTGAATGGTTCGAAGTGGTTCTTGTAAATCATGAGAGGCAATATACGCAAATTGGGAGAGATCATCATTTGATTGCTTGAGCGCATCAGTATATTGAACCATGGTCAAATTTTGAATCGCTAACATATTTTCCATTTTTTTCTGTTGAGAAATATCCCGAACAATTTTTGACCCACCGATCAAATTACCCCATCGATCAATAACGGGAGAGATGGTTAACGACACATAGATATCTTTCCCATCCTTACGACGACGAATGGTTTCAAAGTTGGAGATTCTTTGTCCGTGTTGGAGTTTGTCCAGAATATCATCTTCTTCGGACAGTAAGTCCGGAGGAAAGAGAAAGGTCATGAGCTGTCCAAGGCTTTCTTGTTCCGAATATCCAAATATGTCCTCTGCTCCCTTGTTCCAACTCGTGACCTTTCCGTGTAAGGTTTGGCCAATGATCGCATCGTGAGAGGATTCCACCATGGATGCTAATCGCAACTGGCTTTCTGTGCTGCAACGGTATTGGTAGGTGACGAAGGCGGTTGCCCATATCATGAAAATGGATATCGTACGATTGATGATGGTATTCCATGCCGTTGTGCCCTCTGACTGAATGACGTCGATGCCGGGTGAGAGTATCACGCCTATAAGAGCAAACATGGTACAGCACCCTGCCACAAAAAATGGAGCTCGTAAATAGGATACCCATGGTGTGAGCATGATCGGGACGACATAGAGCATGCCCATCGCGACTCCTGTTTTGATATTCAGGTCGAGTATCAAAATGGCCAGGATCAGAATGCCAATCCCTATTGAAATCTTGATGTCTGACTTTTTCGTATGAGAGTGGATAGTCAACTGTCGAGATGATTCCTTCCTAGAATTTTTTCTGTCATCTTCAGAAGTCTCAGATTCTCGATGGTTACTCAATTCTAGCTTCAAAGATTTCCCCATATGTCACAGCGATTCACTTGTGGAGTTAAAAAAGACGCTTGGCCTTACAAGTGATGAACGTGAATGGTACCCATGACATCATACATGATCCATGGAGGGTATAAGTCAAATCTCAACGCGATGATTAGAAATTCAAATTGTTCGAGTTATAGCCGTTCCAATTAGTTTTCGTACGTATGAAGCGGTGTTTCGCGCTGAGTTGGTTTATTTGAATCGGCTGAAAGTTATTTGGTTTCGCTATAATCAACTCGATCAATGGCTGTTTTCGAATGTTGAATAACATGAAACATGTTGAAAGTCTGCTAAGAGTGAAGATCTTGAACCGTATAAGTATACCGACGGGAATGTTGATTACGAAAGAGAAACATCCTATCTAGCCTTCATGTTTTCGTTGTCTGTCTCTTTTAACTAGGATAGAGGCCAATTTTTATACTTCTCTTCTCTTTCAGCCACTCTCGATATAAGAATGCTGGCGGTAGGTGGAAGGCGTCTGAGGAGAATAGCAAGGGTCATGTGACATATAACCAAGGGTTTCTCTTAGGCACGAATCTAAGATGATTTATATATAAAGAGGTGATGGGAGGCTGTGAATGACCATCGCGCCTAGTTGAAAGAATCCATGATTCGGAGTAGTGCGTTGATCAAGAAGACATAACTCACATCCTCACTCTATGAGAAGGGTCCTGATGACCTGTGTGGATGAGAAACACGGGCAAGTTATGAAAACATTTATTAAGAAAAGTTTCATGACACTTCTGCGGTCCGAAATTTTACAACCCTTTATTTTACTAAAAAAGGAAGTGATGTATGTCGACAGTCTTACTCATAGTTTTAATTCTTTTATTAATTGGGGTACTGCCGACATGGCCACATAGTGCATCGTGGGGCTATGGTCCCAGCGGCGGGTTAGGTCTTGTCTTATTAATCGTTCTCGTATTGGCGCTGACTGGAAAAATTTAAAAATTCTGCAAAAGTAGAACTGACATTCTTAACCCTCACCGCATGAGAAGTATGTGCCGATAAGCAAAAATGGTAATAGGGGTCGAGGTCGATGTAATGTGTAATAAAAAATGAAGCTAGGAGGTTGTTGTTCCCTGCCATGTAAAAAGTTGTAGGCAACATCAATGTCACTTCTTTTAAGTATTGGGTCAGTGCATGAATGTTTGAAATGTAACGACTAACCAGCTATTACAGGGAAAAAATGTTGTACCTTCAGCCAGGTTTTAGCGACGAAGGAGTTGTTGAATGCCTGATTGGAAGCTACGTTCACACGGTCTTATTGCTGTTTCATGGCTATTGATAAACGAGGACGAATATTTCTTGTTGACGATCATATTCTCGTTTTAGAGAGTTGTAAGTCACTGCTTGAGCCCTATCATGACGTGGTTGGGCTAGCCCAGGAGACAACGCATTTAGTGAGTGAAGTTCAGCAGAAGAAGCCTGATGTGATGTTATTAGATATTTCAATGCCCGATGGCAATGGATATGATATCGCACGAAGTTTGAAGAAGGCGTTCCCAACTTTGAAAATTATTTTTGTTTCGATGCATTTAGAACCCACATATGTTATGGAAGCGTTTCGAAGTGGGGGGGATGGGTATATTCCCAAACAAACTGCAGGTAATGAATTGTTAGCAGCGATTCAAGATGTTCTCTCACATAAAACATACATCTCTCCCTTGATTTCAGAAGAAGTTCGAGACCAGGTACTCGCTCGCAATGATGGTATGCCTGGCACAGAACTCTCTGGCCGTTTGACCGAAAGACAGGAAGAAGTTTTGAGGTTGGTGGCACAAGGTTTATCATCGAAAGATATTGCCGATCTACTCAAGATATCTCTCAGTACCGTCGCGTATCATAAAACACAAATTATCCAAGCTTTAGGCCTAAAAACTAAAGCGGATCTGACCAAATACGCCATCATGAAAGGCATTGCCTCTACATCGTAAAGATCTAATGGAAGTGAATATAGCCTTCATTGGAAAGCAAACGTCACAAAGGCGTGAGATGAAACAGCAGGTGAGACGTTCAGCTTATATCAACGGAAATTATGCCATTTGAAATAGCGTACTTAGTCAGTTCTGATGTGGTTTTGAGACCAAGCTCCAACATGATTCGCGATTTATGAAATTCCACGGTCTTCACGGCTAAGTTCAATATCACGGCAATATCTTTATTAGATTTTCCTTCAGCGATTAATTGGAGTACTTCCATCTGTCTGGGGGTGAGGTTATTCCTGTTTGTCTCATGATTTTTCGAAGGCACCGCATTGGTATTGATATTTTGTGACAACACGGTTTTCGCGATTGAGGGTGAAATATAAGTATTGCCTCGATGAACTTCCTTGAGGGCAAACACCAGTTCTGCGGTTGCCGAACTCTTTAGAATATATCCAGATCCGCCAGTATTAAAGGCCTCTTTGATAAATTCATCTTCAGCATGCATGGTTAAGAAGACTATCTTGGTTTGAGGCTCGTACTTTTTTATCTGTCGTGCGGCTTCCAGCCCGTTTAATAATGGTAATGAAATATCAATAACGGCAATATCTGGAGTGAGTGTTTTGACTGCTTGAATTAACGCACGGCCGTCAACAACTGTCCCCACCAAGGTAAAGTCTTTTTCCAGCAATTTCGTCAAACCTTCACTGACCAGTACGTGGTCTTCGGCTAAAAGAACTCGAGCTTTATTCATCTGAACCTTGAATTCATAGTAAATCAAATATTATGGAATGATACCTAAGCCATTATGCAGTGACGCAAGCAAAAAGTCTATGGGTCTCCCCCTAGACAATATTGGTGCGTGTGGATGTAAATATTCATCTAATCATTGAAGTTTTTGTTTCGATCGCTCTAATATTTTGTTGTATTGTAAGACGAATACAGGTTGTCAAAATGAATCAACGACCGTTAAAGCCATCTATCGGTCAGTCTCAAGGTGGAGCAGATGATGACTCCTCATTGACTTCATAATACAGGCCTACTGACCATGTGCTAAGTATATTTACGTGCTAATGAAGTGGATGTTTTAACTCAGGGACCGGCGTTTCGATAATGGTGATCAGATTACCTTGTAAATCGAATTTTGCCGTGACCTGTTGTCCTTGACTGAGCTTTGTCATCCTATTGACCTGTGGGATATCAAAAAAGACCGGCTCCCCTAAATCTGTCACAATCATTCCTTGTTGTTCTTTGAGATCCCATTTCTTCAGTACTCCTGAAACGACTTTTTCTTGTTGCTTGGTTGACGAGGAATCCTGAGCTTTTGCTGTGGACCCGTGGAGGCCAATCTCCCACATACCCAACACAAGAACGACGGTCACACTTGCGAGCCAAAGGTTCTTTATCCAACAGTTCACGTTCATCGTTCACTCCTTTTAATAAATTTCTTTACTGCTCTCCGAGACTATTTTCATTCATTAATCTTACTGCTGTTATCGTCAAGTCCATAGGTGGGCTGTTCATCATTGATGGTTATCGCCCCATAAATTAAATATCCATTGACGGCTCGTGCCGACTCCCGAACCCACCCCATGGCCAAAAAAACCACAATGGTCAAGCTTGCGAGTGTCAATAACAGGGAAGGCAGCAACCGTGAGCGTTGGCGTAGTGCGTGTTCCACGATTTCTGAAAAGGAAGTCGTGCAGAAACGAATTGCATAGATCGCGTTCAGTAGACCAAATATGACCAATGCTGCAAGAGCATAATATTTGTAGGGCTGCATCTTCCCGAGTGAAAATGTGCGCTGAGTCACCAATTCTTGGAGAAGTGGATGATGAGAAAGGTTGTAGGGCAACGCTAATACCGCAGTGGCCAGAATGATGGTGAAAAGGGACATGACGATATACGTAAAGAACGAAGACGATGACGGAACAGTCTTACGAATCAAGAGTGTGAGATAGAAGGATCCCAAAAGGATCAACAGACCATAGGTCAATCCGATCAGACCAAATAACCAAGAACGCTCACCCAACATAATCGCATAAAAGGCCTGAGGCTGCCCATAGCGAAGATGAAGCATGTACTGATAACCGATAATCGGCATGAGCAAGAGTGCTCCAAATCCAATGGCAAAACAATAGGTTCCGGCTTTCAAATAGAAGGCATAATCCTGAGAGTTCTGAGCACGATAGAGCCCAATGGCACAGATTCCACTCATAGCAAATCCAGCCCAGGTGAGGTTGCCAAACCACCGGTGCAGATCAAGGTGAATCATTGTCGGATTGAAAATATTTTCCCATCCAGAGTCTAGAGGGACAGGCGTAACCATGTAGGATGCGGTCACATCAATGAGAAACATGGCAGCTAACGATGAGCCAGCGGCTATCCAGATAAAGGAGAGGTGGACCAGTCGTCGCCATCCTGATTCTCCCCATTGCCAAAGATAAAACCAGGCATAGGCAAAAAACGCTTCACATAAAAACAAAGCCGCTTCGAGAAGAAACAGCCAAAACATCACCTGGAACAACTGATGCCAAAAACGAGGCCAGAATACATTCAGCGCGATGACGAAGAGGACACCAAAGAATGATATCGTGGCGGTCGTCAACACGAGCGCAAAGGCGATCATATGGGCCAAGCGCCGATACCAAGTGCGACCTGTCAGGATATGCAACGTTGCCGTGACGGCACCGATAAGAGACGCTCCAACAATAAACGTCGCCAACAGACTATGGGTTAAGGCCGTAACGGCGATGACCAGTCGTCCCGTGAATATGGATAATTCCAACGATTCTGGCGTCATAATCCCTCATGAAGCTGCTGTGGTAGTGCTTCAATTTCTTGATGTTCCTTCAGCACGCCATAGACCGTGTCAGAGCCGCGACTGAGTTCTCGCATGGTTCCCATGGAGAGATAGAGGATAATCGAAGCGATCCCAAGGCCGATCGTGATATACCGAACCGACCGTCCAAAAGTAAGAAATGGTATCGGCTTGGCCCACAGAGTTGGAACCGTGACAGACATTTTCCACAACAAGATCATCGTCAACAGCATCGTGAGCAATTGTCTGAGAAATGGGTATGCCGAACAGGCGATCAACCCTATGAGGGAGAAACTGAATAGGAGGAGAGACCTGCGTGGAGATGTTGAAGAACGGTGGCTGTGTTGGAGGATGACATAACTCCCCCAATACAAGAAGGCCAGGAGACCCACCTGTACTACGACCAAGCCCAGTGGTATTCCCTGCAAGAGCTGTTGAGATAACTCCGGCTGATTCTCCCGAATTTTCAAGGCATATATTATGCCGGTTGCCGGTTGAACAACTAACGTGCACAGACCAACAGTGAATCCGGTCTTATACATCGTCTCCAGATATGGTGTATGATTTGAATCTGCATGTCTTCCCAACTGCCAGGCCGCATAGCCAGCTAAGACATAGCCTGCCATGACAAGGTTGCCGAAAAATCGATGGATAACGAGCGGCAGCCACGTTGGATTCATGAGCTTGGCCCATCCGCCTTCTTCTGTCACGGGTGTGAGCATAAATGATCCAATTCCATCCAGGATTCCAACCCAAATAAGAATGAACCCAACGGCGAACCCAATAAGGAAAATGTGAAGAGATACGCTTTTGGCACGAATGACATCCCAGAAATGATAGTAGGCATACAGACATAGGAGTTGGAGGAAAAACGCGAAAAGCGCGATAGCAATAGGGATGCGGAATTGATTGAAAATCCATGAATTTGTCAATGGATACAATCCTATAAATAATTCAAGCATGAAGACAGCCAGGACAATGCTGACGGTATACGTCACCACGGTAAATTTGGTTAACGAATGAGCAAGTTGAGTAAAGCTTGAATATGTACGTCCAAGAAATTCCGCACAAGGCGTTAAAACCATAAACCCTACCCCTAATCCGGCAATGGCAATGTGGGCTAGGCTGAAAATTCCAATGGCCAGGTGAAAATCTGACATCGTTTAGAACAATTCCTTAGAAGAATCATGAAGGTGCTTCAAAGATCGCATTATGGCGTCGGCTGCCCCGTCGTTTGATGATTCAAAGAATGGACAAAATTGACCAATGCCCATCGTTCCTGTGACGATAAATACGGTTTAAACGCAGGCATGACATCCAGTCCTTGAGTGATTACCAAAAAGAGTTCTTCCGGCGATTTGCTTTGAACAGAGGGGGCATGAAGATTGACGGGGAGTTGCTGAAGATAACCTGCGACAGGTCCATCACCATCGCCATGAGATCCATGACAGTGGCGGCAATTCACCGCAAAAAGACGACTTCCCTGTTCATCCTGCGGCGGCTGCAATTGAGCGCCAGACGTTGCCGACGATCGTGCGATGCTATCTGGAGGAGACTGTCTTCGCGGGGCTTCCTGGTAAGAAAAAGAAGGTTGTGATTCCATTTCCTGAGAGCACGCCATCAACACGACGGTTCCCACGAGTCCTCCCACCCTTCCAAGCCAGCAGCACGTCATCAATATGAATACCGGAAGCCGATTCATGCACCCACCTCTCGAACCACGCTGAAATTGTTGGAAGGCATCAATATTTGAATTTCATGGGCACCGGCCTGCGAGAGCAGATGATGAACCTGAGACACGCTGGTTTGTGATGGTAATATCTGAATAGACACCCCAATCATTCCGTCATCGATTCGAGCATCATGTGTGAACTTTGAGGATTGATGAATACCCACAATGCGTTTGACCATGATCAGAAATGTGCAGACAATGGCCCCGAGCATCATGATTTCAAATGCAATAATGCCGAGGACTGGAAATGCGACGATGGGTTGTGCTCCTGTCTGGATCGGATAGAGCATGGCTGTCCCTCCAGCCAGAACAAGACCCGAGGCCAGCCCTAGAACGCCGGCAAAAATCGTCATGCGATGCAAGGGCAACCGGTTTGATGATCGAAGGAGAGCTGGCTGAATTGGTCTAGAGGACAGGATGTCCATTCGATCATCAGAGAGTCCGAGTCGGCGCAATTGCTCGATGAGAGGTGGAAGCGTCGTTTCAGACTTGAATAACGCAAAGAGCATCGTTGGGTCACGATGAGGAATGGGGTGCGGCATGTATCCTCCCAATTTTTTCTTCCCAAATGGAAATCACTGGAACGAATTTAATCGCCAGGCAATACAACAGCACGGCGAGAGACAATGCGCCAACCAGAATGGTCAATTCCACAACAGAGGGAAAATAATGGCTCCACTGAAACGATAAACGAGGATGAACGAGTGGAGGCACCATGATGAGGAGCCGTTCGATGTACATGCCAATATTGATCAAGACCCCCACGATCATTAACCCAAGAGGCCAGCGTCGAAATTGAGGTATGGTGAGCGTACATAATGGCACGAGATACACACAAAGCATCATCGTCCAAAAAGGGAAGGCAAACGTCCCGGTCAAAAGCGATTGTTGGACCGATCGATGGTCAGGGATATTGCCATACCAGATGGTGAGCTGTTCGGCAAAATAGAGATAGGCCAATAACAGTGTCGTCACCACTAAGAGTTTCGCCAGTTTTTCAAAATGCTCAACTCGTACGTACTCGTGTAACCGATAGATCTTTCGAAGAACGTACAGTCCGATGATGACCATCGCTAAGCCGGAATGCACGGCGCCAACGACAAAGTACGGAGCAAAAATCGTGGAATGCCAACCGGGAACGAGTGAGACTCCAAAATCCCATCCAACAATTGAATGGACCGAAATCATCACCATGACAATGAGGGGTGTGATAATTTTAATCGCCGTTTCTAAGTTCTGCCATTGACGTTGGGACCCATGCCATCCCATCGCTAAGACCCGATACACATTTTTTCTCCAACCATGAATTCGTTCGCGAAGCAAGGCAAAATCTGGAATTAAGGGTAAATAAAGATAGATACTACTCGCCGTCGCATAGGTGAAAATCGCCGTGGCATCCCACATGAGTGGTGATCGAAAATTTGGCCATATTTCTCGTTGGTTCGGATAAGGAATCAGATAGTAAAATAGCCATACTCTTCCCAGGTGCACAAACACGAACAGGGCTGCAATTATGACAGAAATGATGGTCATGAGTTCAGCCATTCGTGTGACTGGCCGACGCCATTCAGCGTTGGTCAGACGTAATACACCGGAAATAAAGGTTCCGGAATGGCTGACGCCGATCCAATATACAAAAGACCCGATATAAGAACCCCAAAATATCGGTCGATGAAGATTGGTTTGTCCTATTCCGTTTTGAATTTGATACGTCCATGCCCCAGCTCCAACGAGCACGGCACTCGCGAGCACGGCAATAAAAAGATAATAGGTCCAATCCGTCTGCTCAAGGGGAGTGAGAAGATCTCGATTGATATCTGTGCTTGCCTCCAAATTTGACTTTTCCGGTTTCATGATCACAGGCGACGGAGATACGTCACTGAGGGTTTCGTGCCTAACGACTCAAGAAGATGAAAGCCACGATCATTCTTGGATAAACGCGACACGTGGCTGTTGGGGTCCTGTTTGTCTCCAAAGACCAAGGCGGAAGAGGGACAGGATTGCACGCAGGCAGGGGTCACGTCTCCATCACGTACTCGCCGTTCTTCCTTTGTGGCTATTTCTTTAGCCGCTCGAATTCTTTGGACGCAAAACGTACATTTTTCCATGACACCACCAGGGCGTACAGAAACCTCAGGGTTTAATTGTTCGTGTAAGGGTTCATCCCAATGTGGTTCGATCCAATTAAACTGACGAGCACCATAAGGACAATTATTTCCACAGTATCGAACTCCAACACATCGGTTATAAACCTGAGCATTGAGACCGTCGGGCGTGTGGTACGAAGCATAGACCGGACAGACTGGCTCGCACGGGGCCTCGTCACATTGCTGGCATAAGACTGGAAGAAATTTCACTTTCACATCAGGATATTCACCTTCCCAATATCGTTCGATTCGTATCCAATTAATGGCACGACCTTGTGCTGCCTCTGCTTCTCCGGATATGCGAATATTATTTTCTGCATGACAGGCAACCACACACGCCTCGCATCCTGTGCATCGATCAAGATCGACAACCATGTGCCATTGATAGGGTCCTGAAGCGGATGAAGAAGGTTCGGATTGTGTCGAGACATCTTTCATTAGAGTCCTCCTGTCTGGTGAAGATGGGAAAGAAAGGGCGTCTGCCCAGACTGTTCTAACAGAGCCAGCTCTGATCCAGAAGATAGCCGTGTGATGTTCACACGAGTGCCTCCCGTCGCTACGCTGCCAGAGAGCGAATCAAACGCCGGACCAATCAGTGTCAACGGATTACATCCTCGATCCTTGGCATATCGTCCATAGGTACGATGACCTTGTCCAATCGGCATTGCCAAAAGATCTGGACGAAGTCCAGGGACGTACACCACGGGGGCATCGACAGACCCATACGAAGAGCTGACTCGTGCGATATCACCATGCTGTATATGGAGTTGTTTGGCAGTAAGAGGATTGATTTCCACCCAACTGCCCCACATTCGTGTGGTCAGCGGATCGGGAAGTTCTTGAAGCCATGGACGATTGGCGCCTCGACCATCATGCAGGGCCAATGAAGGGAACGGATAGAAATAAAAAGGATACTCATCAGAATTTCCTAAAAATTGTGGAGACTCATATGGGATGACCTCAGGCGGTAGGGTGGTTCCTGAAACCACATAGCGATCAGGCCAATATCCGCCTCGTTGTAGCGTATGGGGCCAGATGTCTTGGGGTGAGGTGTTCGGTTCTTGTGCCTGAAGATACGGTGACCACGTTTGTTTGATCATCTCTGTAAATGACGTCCAAGGAAATTCCAACGTTTGCGGTTCTCCGAGTTGTCGAGCTGCATACAGCCATACGTCTCCGATGTCGCGTGTGTCATACAGGGGACGAATCACGGGTTGAGAGAAACTGAGAGTTGGTTGAGCGCTATGCTCACTGGAAATGACGTCGCTCCAGGATTCCAAGGGGTCATGAACCGGAAGAATCAGATCTGCCATGGAGGTGGAATCATCAATAAATGAATTGAAACTCACGATAAATTTAGCTTGAGAAAACAGTTGCTGAATCTGTGTCGAGGGAGGAAGGGTAAAGAGAGGATTCACACGATACAATTGCAAAAGTTGATAACGATTCTGGGAGAAATCCTCCGTCAACTCGGAAAGGACGCGATCGCTGGCTCGATCGTGCTTTTTTGTCTTAATCGGAAATTGTGTTGATGACGTCCATTGTACCCCACCAGGTTGATCCACCCGTCCTAATAAAAAATTAAGAGCGAAGAACAGAATGGCATTGATCGTGCTGTTAGTGTGACTGGCAGCTGGACCGCCTCCGAGAATAAGTGGCGCGTCTGCTGAAGCGACTTCTTCGGCGAGCTCTCGAATGGTCTGTGCTGAGAGATCGGTCTCAATGGCAATTGTCTCGAGTGAAAACATAGAAAAAAGATCTTTATGCGACTGGGGTAACGGACCCGACATTCGAGTCAACTTTTGTTCAATGAGGACAGCCCCAATTCCGATGGCAAGCAGACCTTCTGTTCCAGGAGTAATCGGTAACCACCGATCCGCATTGGCGGCCGTCAGTGAAAGTCGTGGTTCGACTTGAATAAATCGTCCCCGAACCATAGGACGGCCTTGACGAAATTGCCCATAGGCTCTTCCGTAGGCGACGGGAGAAATCCAATGTTCCAGAAAAGGCGTCCCGAAGGATAAAATGAAATCGGCCTCTCCAATGTCATAATAGGGGAGAGTGTCTTTCCCAACACTCAGTACATTGGCTGTGCGCAAGGTGTGTATTTCGCGGTTCTCCTGAATCATCATTCTGCCCCCCAGGTGATCCGTTACTTTTTGGAACAATGTGGCCAGCGACCCATTGACGGGTGGTGAAATCAGACAATTGGAGCCATGGTGTGCGTGTAACTGTTCGAGCCAAGTACTCAAGCCCTCTTCCCAAGAAATCTCCTGCCAGCGACCTTTCCCTCTTTCTCCTTCCCTTCTGAGCGGACCCTTCACTCGATCAGGATTATAGACACCCTGAAGACCAGCCTGACCTCGAGCGCACAGTTTGCCCTGGCTAATGGGATGCGCTGGATTTCCTTCGAGTTTCTTGACCCTTCCCTCCATGACGCGCGCAAGGATGCCGCAACCAGCTTCACATTCCTGACATGTCGTGGCGTACCAGGTTGCGACACCAGGCACGATCTGTTCATCAGGAAGCAGATATGGCACCAAATTATGGACCTCTCGTTCACAACCGGGAAGAGCAGATCCTGCTGCGGTCAGGCTGAGGACTTTGAGGAGTGTTCGGCGATTCATATCCATCGTTCACCTATTTGTGGCATGTCCAACAATCGGTCGAGGCGTGCTGTTGCTGATGACAGGTGAGACACCACCCCATCTCAAATGTAGAGGCGCGAGGCGTGCCCATCATCTTTTCAACTATCCCATGACAATCCTGGCACGTCACTCCTGCGAAAAGATGCATTTCGTGCGTAAAATAGACATGATCTGGAAGACGCTGAAGACGAATCCACGGTATCGGACGTTGTTCATTCCAGTAAAGGGTGAGCCGTTTGAGGTCTGGCTGTTGAGTGGGCATGGACTGATGGCATGTCATACAAATTGAGACGGGAGGTACCCCCGCAATAGGACTGACTGAGGCAAAACGATGGCAAAACTGACAGGCCACACCTAACTGTCCGGCATGACGTTGGTGGCTGAACGTAATCGGTTGCTGATCGTGGACAGCAAGATCGGCACTTCCCGTGGAATACAGGGTCCCCACTATCAACGCTAATCCAATCCCGACTCCAACCACCACTATGCCTGTCCATTGAATCAATTGTCCTCCTTCAGTCACCTCTACCGATCGTCAATGTGCTTCAGAATGTTTTCCTGATGATCTTAACTTCTTCTCTTTGTTGAAGAGTGATTATTTCTCACCAGAGCAAGAGTCTTATTCAACATGCTACGCAGGAGTGGCGGTTAACCGTTGTTCTTCCAAGTCATAGACATCAAACCAACAGTAGACAGGTCTATTCGAGGGAACATGTTGGGGAATATAATCTTCTAAAAATTCTTGAGCATCATCCGGTAATTCACCAATACGCATTCCTCGGAGCTGATTATTCCATTTGATGATCTCAATCCGTGGTCGTGATGTCGCATGCTGGGAAATCCAAGAGATCACCTCATCGTCAGAGGCACCAGACTCCACGAAGATTTTAAATTCTTCGGCGTTAATGCCGGTGAATTCAAAAAATCTTTGATCTAATGGACAATTAAATTTGTATTCTCCTTGAGAGTGATTGAGCACGGCCCGACATTTATCCAATGTTCGAGCGGCGATCACATATCCTCCCAAGAGTTCCCGCGGACTACGCGGGAACTCTTGGGATAAATCTTTCGCAATATCCTTGACGGCTGCATGTGTCATATCTTGTCCATTTCTACCAGTCGGTTTTATTCCATCAAACGTTGCCGACTACATGTTATTCACTCTTTTCTTTGTCATTCTCCCATGTGATCTTATCCCACATGAAATGAATGAAATTGTCATAGGGGGGGATGTTTTCCTCATCTTGATCGTTGGAATGGGCCACGATATGCAATTGCAAGGTGCGAGGATTCACGGAATCTTCTGTCTTGTGAATATCCGCTTTGATCTCTTGCATGTTTTCACTCGACGTCTCTGAGCTTGAGGCGGTGATAAAGTTCTTCAGCCGATCAGGCTCAAGAAATTGGACCTGGTGGGTTTTCTCATCCCGTCCCGCTTCAGTTAACATGAAGTGAGCTGGATATTGCTTATACAGGACATCATCATTTTTAAACACCGTGGCTTTTCCCCATCCAGCAACAGGAGTTGATAATTTGGGGAATATTGGAGCGCCTTGCCCTGATGTCCCATGTAACGTTAAATCTGTGGCGATCCCACCATCCATGAAGGATTCTGTCCCGTTAAATTCTGTAAACAGGATGGTGTAGGTATGATCATGGGTACGAACAATCCCCATTACCACTCCTTCATTGGCTTTGGGGTCAACATCTACTGTGGCATAACTAGGACCTTCCCAAATCATTGAGCCGTCATATCGAACGCTGTTACCGGTTTTCCCTTCACCTCCAACAAGGTACCCTTGCGATGCGGAAAAATGTGCATGATTCGTATGGTCGGGAAGTGACCTAGAATTTTTGACCGACTCTTTTTGATTCGTCTGCGGGGCTTGGTAAAATTCTAATATCACTAATTTCCATTGTTCATCTTGCATATCGGGCCAATCGTCTTTATTAAAGCCAGGAGCATTCTCTAATTTTTTCTCTTCGACATTTAACGTGAGATACTCCCCATCAGGACTATGAGCCAATGAGGTCCACGGGACCGCAAAGAGCTTATCGCCGATACCGAGGACTCCTCCGAATGAAAGCACCGCATAGCCAACTTCTCCTTCGTTACCAATGACAATGTCTTGGATTTCCCCAAGATCCTTCTCTTCGATTGTTTTCACATTTTTCCCTATCAACTCACTGGCCTTATAGGCCCCCCTCAGAGAATCATCGGATTCATTTGCAAAGGACTGTGATACAGGGTTAAGAAGCGCGCACATAACAATTAGGTATACAGGTAGTAATCGCTTTCTCATCGTGACCTCTATGGAGTATTGGTAATTTGGTTTTCTTTCATTGATTTTATCGAGATATCACTAGTTCACGAGATAGACAAAACCATGATGGCCTCTCGTATATTTGTACACGTCGAGATAAAATTTTCTGCACTCGTGCTTGACTCACGATTCATCGCGTCAGCATGGAGTTTCACGAAGTTGTCCCGTCTTTTTGCTGCCTCACTCAAGGGTTTTTCCCAGTAGCCTTGGTGCTAAAAACTTTGTATAACTATAAAGGTCGATTGTTTTAGACTTGTTTAGCTAAAAAGTCGAAGATGGTGTGCTTTGTAATAAGAACAAGGAATGGAGGAACTTATGGCAAATACGAACGCATCTTTTTCATCACTATCTCGAGTGGATCAACTCAAACAGCAATTAGATAAACTGGAAAAGTTAAGTCACACTCCGGTCGATCCTCAGCAACTTGAAAAATTTGATGACGAGACGGAAGAGGTCATTAAGCGAGTAGATGGAAGGACGAAGAAATTGAGTGGATATAAATTCGCGACAATGGCCGAGGGCGAAGCCCTTCTCAATATGCCAGAATCGGCTCAAGAACCAACTTCTCGCGACCTCGTCCAGAAATCTATCCAACAACGCCGCCAGCTCTTATTAGGGTTAATCAGTGAAATGGATACTATGGAGAAGAAAGAGGCCGAAGTGCTAACAGGAGAAGATTCCGAAGATCCTCCTCTGGTCTGACCTAGAGGGAGTGTTGCCTCATCACACATTCAGGTCGTCGAAGGCTCATGTGTGTTTTCCTTGCGGCTGGATCGTTAAGCGTTGTATTAAGATCTCTATGGGGCTATCGTGGGAAATAAGCCGTACATACGTGGCGCTTCATGTGCCGTGTAGTCCTTCGAGCTAAGATGTCACAAAAGAGATCGATCAATGAAACAGATTGTGTGTCTCACTTCCTAACTACGCTAAATGATCTTGGGAAATGTCAAAATGAGTATCTTCAACTCTTTGTTTCTGTGCGAGAATGCGACGCTTTGATTCATCGTTGACAAGAAAGCTCAGACGCTAGCCCTCCACCTTTTGTGTGGGGGGCAACTGAATTATGATAGGTGTGAAGAATATGACCAAACTCTGGGTTTGATTATTCATCATGATGGACATGTGTGATGAGTTGTTCTGTTTTAAGAGAATTCTTCTTGCGTTCTCCTAACCTCTAACGTTCTAATTGTGATCCCTCCTGCACGTTCTTGAATACGTCGAGAATGTCCAACCTCTCCGAGTTGATGGTGTCTGGTTTCGAATCAAAGCCTGGCTCATTAGCATTGTGCTAGTATTGACCGTGGGCTCATCCACGGTCGGCTTATGAGCTTTTCTTATTAATAAAAAGTTGGATAGAGTGACCAGATTGTAAGGTCTTAAATTGTAAGGTCTTAATAGGATCCAGATCAGCAGTCATGGCCGGACTTGATCAACCCATGTGAAGGAACCCGCCTCACGTGTACGTCCCTGCCCTCTATAAAATTTCTTTTCTGCTTATCTTTCTATCTGGAATGTGTTGGGGCCTTTTCATCAATGATCCACCTCTGTCAATGGCTCAGTCCCCGTCGATTGTCTATGTGGTTCCCGTCAAGGGAGTTATTGATATGGGCTTGGCTCCGTTCGTGGAACGAGTGCTTCAAGAAGCGACCGACGCAAAAAGTCAGGCTCTCATTCTGGACATTAATACATTTGGTGGACGTGTTGATGCCGCAGTGATCATTCGAGATGCATTGTTAACGTCAAAAATTCCAACTGTGGCGTTTATTAATAAGCGAGCGATTTCTGCCGGTGCCCTGATCAGTTTGGCCACGGAACGTATCATTATGGCTGAAGGAGCTACGATTGGAGCAGCCACTCCTGTGCAAATGGGACTTCCTGGAACGTCCGCCAATACGGCGTCCGAAAAAACAATTTCCTACATTAGAAAGGAGTTTCGAGGAACGGCAGAAAGCAGAAAACGTCCCCCTCTCCTGGCGGAAGCAATGGTCGATGCAGATGTCGTCATTCCTGATGTTATTGCCAGAGGAAAATTGCTGACTCTGACCACAAAAGAAGCCTTGAATCTGACTATCGCTGATTTGCAAGCCAATAGTCTTGAGTCAGTGCTACAGTCTCTTAATTTATCTGATGCAGAAATTCGACATGCGACACAGACTTGGGCTGAAAGTCTTGTCAGATTTCTGACGCATCCACTTGTGAGCTCGTTGCTCATGACGATGGGAATGCTTGGCCTCTTTATCGAAATGAGGGCCCCAGGGTTCGGCATTCCAGGCGTCCTGGGGCTCATGAGTCTGATATTATTTTTTGGAGGGCATGGGCTGGTTCATCTTGCTGGTTGGGAAGAACTGTTATTCGTTGGACTCGGTCTTATTGGTATCGGCCTAGAAATTTTTGTGGTCCCAGGTTTCGGAGTCGCAGGGATTTTGGGAATTGTCTCGCTCCTTGCTGGATTTGCCTTGAGTCTCATCGGAGCGGGGGCATCCTGGGAAGCCATCGTCACCTCGATCGGACAAGTCGCACTTTCAATTATTCTGGCGATCGTGCTTGGTCTTCTCCTCTTACGTTTTCTTCCTCATCTTCCATTAGGAAATAATCTTGTGCTTAAAACGGCCTTGTTGCCGAAAGAGGAATATGATTCGAACGAAGGGGACTATCAACCCAGGGTTGGGACGAAAGGGATTGTCGCATCGGCACTTCGTCCTTCTGGTATCGCTCATTTTGATGGCGAACGGCTCGATGTGGTTTCTGAAGGAGAATTTATCGAAGCAGGGCAATCGGTCACGATCGTGCAAGTAGATGGGAACCGGATTGTGGTAAGACAAATCGCACTGGGCGAGAAGGAGAGGGGGAAGTCGTAATGGAATTGGAAACGCAAATAGTCGGCACCGTCGGTCTTCTTCTTATTGTTTTTACGATTTTAGCTGGCATTCTCTATTTAATTCCCATTCCCTTGTGGATTGCTGCTTGGGCTTCAAACGCATACGTTGGTTTGCTAACACTCATTGGTATGCGATTTCGTCGCGTTCCACCTGCCACCGTTGTGACTGCTCGAATTAGTGCGGTGAAGGCCGGCTTAACAATTCCCATCAACGATCTCGAAGCTCACTTTTTGGCGGGAGGTGATGTTGTGAGGGTGGTCAATGCCATGATCTCTGCAGATAAAGCCAATATTCCGATGCCATTTAAACGAGCTGCCGCCATTGATTTAGCTGGTCGAGACGTGCTTGAAGCTGTACAAATGTCGGTACTCCCGAAAGTGATTGAAACCCCGCGGATAACCGCCGTTGCCAAAGATGGCATTCAGCTGATCGTGAATTCACGTGTCACAGTGAGAGCCAACATTGATCGCCTGGTTGGTGGGGCCGGAGAGGAGACCGTAATAGCCCGAGTAGGCGAAGGCATGGTGAGTACCATTGGCTCGTCAGCAACCCACAAAGATGTGCTGGAAAATCCAGATGAAATTTCAAAACATATTTTAGAAAAAGGGTTGGATGCCGGTACGGCCTTTGAAATTTTGTCTATTGATATTGCTGATGTCGATGTGGGGGAGAATATTGGTGCCAAACTTCAAATCGATCAAGCTAACGCCGACAAGCAAATTGCACAAGCCAAAGCCGAAGAACGTCGTGCGATGGCTGTTGCTCTTGAACAGGAAATGCGTGCACGAGTGATTGAAGCGGAGGCAGAAGTTCCCAAAGCGATGGCCGAAGCATTTCGTCATGGAAATTTAGGCATTATGGATTATTATCGCATGAAGAATGTTCAAGCAGACACGACCATGAGAGAGTCCATAGCCGATTCTGAAGATACACCAAACAAACCTTAGCTATAGGATGTGAAAAAGATGGCAATTGAGCCTTTTGTGTATTTTGTTCTGTTTCTTCTTGTTGGCATGGCTATGATGTTTGCTCGATGGTTAAAAGCCGAGATAGAGAAAAAGAACAGAGAATTTGATGGAGAGCGTCGAATTGATTGGGAGCAGGGTGACCTAAACAATGTAAACCAATTGGATAAAAATGAATCGGTCATCGTTCCCAGTGAAGGGTCATCTCAAAATTTTCTTGCCGCCGAATCATCCTCTCAATCTCTGGTGGTCCCCAAAAAGTGGCGTCGGCATATACGGGCGTCATCCACGTTAGGTCAAGGAATTGTACTTATGACTATCCTGGGTCCCTGTCGAGCCTTAGATGAAAAAGACAATTCTCCGCTATTTTAATGTTCTGCCGTAACAACGGACTCTGGTTTCATCGACTAACCATCTGGGTGCTTCTTCCCAGGGTTTTGACTAGTTATGTGTTATCTCATCCTCAGATACTCTTGATGGTATGATGATGTGCCTAAGAAAAAATTTATGAAAAAATGTTTCATGCATTCACGCTTTCTACAAAACATTACGCCTATATATTCAATGAGTCACGAGAACGTTGGAGGAACATAACGATGGTAGATTCGACAATCAAAAAAGTGTGTGCCGATCATGCTCCTAAAGGAAAGATGGGGCAAAAATACCTTGTAACAGGCAAAAACCTTTCCATGCGTTTATGGGAACATGAGGCCTCAGGTGAGTCAAAACCACCCACGGCCCGTCAATATGAGACTGTCGGATATGTCATTAAAGGTCGTGCAGAACTTCAGATTGAAGGGCAAATGATGATATTGGATCCTGGTGATTCATGGCTTATTCCTAAAGGTGCAAGTCACAGTTTCACTATTCTTGAAGATTTCACCGCCATTGAGGCCACTTATCCTCCTGCTCATATTCATAGTCGGGATGAACAATAAAACATTCTTGCAGGATAGGTCTTCTTTTTGGAAGCTCATGAACGAGTAGAGGACTGACTTCTCTGTAAATTTTCCAGATCAACCGATTACGGAGCAGGCTCGCTCGATACTTCTGAGGGTGACATAGTTTGTCGATGGGGCATGTTATTCTCGCGAAGTCGTCATTCTTGCGCTGACAATCCAACTACAAACTAGGCTTTGGATTTGCGGGTTTCGTTTGCTGATCAGGAACAGCAGCTCGACGGAATGCAAAAGTCGTGATGACATTATTCATGGCCTTGATATGCAGCCTGAGGTGTTCATTATCTTCGGATTGTTCAAGCGTGATCTGAGTCGCGCCATTGACGCTATGGAGAAGATGTCCGGGAGGGACAGAATCTTGTCGTACGATGATAGATATACACGTGATCCCATTGTCTAATTGAAGAGTCAAGCCTTCAAATGGCAACTCGTTTTCCCAACCCAGCACCCCAGAATCCGCACCCATGTTTGTCATTCTCACGAGCCAACTCTGGTGAGCATGAGTGAAATCATCAAAAAACTCACTCCAGTCGTCCTTCTTGATGTCAGTTGAAAACATCGTTATTTCTCATCCATGGACTCACCCTAAAAAATCCTGAATTGTTTTATCTCTATTTATCGATCATATCGATGGACTTGATTGGTCAAGCTTCCTGAAAGTCATACTCTACCTTCTATTATCCCAGAAAGTAACTGCGGAAAACCCTTGAACTGAGGAACTGGGAAACGAGGGTAAGGATCTTCAATATGTCCATGTTATCTCAAAGATCGATTCAATTAAGACAAACCATTAATTGTCTTATGATCGATCATCGACTCCCAGTCCTTTGTTACTGGTTTTGGGGAATGAGTCATGTAATGAACGAGTGTATGACTCATGAGACATGAAGTGATCATTAAGATCATGCACTGCACGACCTAGGGTTTTGCCTAGTGTATCAAACTTTTTTCTACACTTATCATGGGAAACAGTCCACGGCTTATGTCGGATCTACCAAAGGAGCAATAATTATGAGCATCTTCATCGGTGATAACGTTGAAGCGGTTTCGGAGACTCTTATTCGAGGACTACGCCACAAAGCTACACAACTTCGAATTCATAGTGTTCAAGCGACATCCAACGCTGGAAGCGGACATCCCACAAGTTGCTGTTCGGCGGCGGATATCGTGGCGACATTATTTTTTCATGTCCTGCACCATGATGTGAAGGATCCAAAGAACGTCGCCAATGATCGATTTATTCTTTCTAAAGGACATGCCGCGCCGCTTCTCTATGCTGCTTGGGCTGAAGCTGGATTTCTGGATCCAGAAGACTTGCGCCAACTCCGACAAATTGATTCTGATCTCGAAGGTCATCCGACGCCACGATTACCATTTGTTCAAGTTCCGACTGGCTCGCTTGGCCAAGGGCTCTCTGCTGGGGTCGGCATGGCGTTAAATGCAAAATATCTTGATCACCTCTCAGCTCGAACCTACGTGCTCCTTGGTGACGGCGAATGTACCGAAGGATCCGTCTGGGAGGCCGCTGAAATCGCCAGCCATTACCAGCTGGATAATTTGTGTGCCATTGTTGATATCAATCGACTTGGACAATCTGGTCCAACAATTCATGAACATCATATGGAGGCATATCACGACAGATGGGCAGCATGTGGGTGGCACCCCATGGTCATTGACGGCCACGATCTGCACGAGCTTGTCAATGCTTTCCAAGAAGCCGCGACTATCGAAAATCAACCTAGCGTGATTTTAGCGAAAACTCGTAAGGGGGCCGGTATTTCTTTTTTGGAGGACCAACCGGGACGACATGGCAAAGTATTAAATGACGATGAAACCGAGAAAGCTCTTCAAGAGCTTCGAAGCCAATTGGAGACTAACGTTCCTGAGATGCGCGTTGAAATGCACAGCCCCTCGTCAGCACCACCACGCCCTACGAATCATGCATTACCATTTCCGGAATACGAGCAAACTGACGCCGTGGCCACACGCGAGGCCTTTGGAGCGGCATTACAAGAACTAGGGAAACATAATTCTTCTGTGGTGGCTCTCGACGGGGACGTGAAGAATTCCACTCATGTGAAGAAGTTTGCCGAATCACATCCTAAACGATTTTTTGAACAGTTTATTGCCGAGCAAAACATGGTCGGGGTTGCTATGGGTCTGGCTTCGAGTGGGAAGGTCCCATTTGCATCAACCTTTGCCTGCTTCTTAACGCGAGCCTATGATTTTATCCGCATGGCCGCCATTGGTCATTCAAACATTAAACTCATGGGCTCCCATGCTGGGATCAGCATTGGAGAAGACGGTCCTTCCCAAATGGGCCTAGAAGATATTGCGATGATGGCGGCTCAGCCCAACATGACGGTGCTATACCCATCCGATGCGGTGTGTACTCATTGGGCTGTCGGAGCCGCTGCAGGACATGACGGTCCTGTGTATATTCGTACCACACGACCTAAAACGCCAATTCTCTATCACAATCAGGAATCGTTTCGTATTGGAGGCTCAAAAGTCCTTCGTGAAAACGAAGCAGACGTGGTGACCCTCGTCACTGCCGGCATTACGCTCTTCGAAGCGCTTGCCGCGTATGACGAACTTCGTCAGCAAGGCATTTTCGTGCGTGTCATTGATTTGTATAGCATTAAGCCCATTGATCAGGAAGCCTTACTCGAACACGGTCGAATCACCGAGGGAAGAATGCTGACCATTGAAGATCATTATGAGCATGGTGGCCTGGGAGATGCCGTGTTGAAGGCCGTATCGAAAGAGTGCATCCGAGTCCATGGACTTGCGGTGCGTGCCATTCCTCGAAGTGGCAAATCTGAGGTACTCTTGGATCGTTTTGGAATTAATGCGCAAGCCATTATCGAAAAAGTTCACGACATGATTGGAGCAACATCTGAGACACCATAGCGTCTGATGTCTGTTGTCGAACCAATTACATCGACAGCATCGAGAAGCATGCTTGGTATCTGAACCGGCTTCACAGATTGCCAAGCCGGTTCATTATGAACGAGACAGGTCTTCCTGTATGGTTTTGTCTGCCTGACAAGCTCTTCACTTTTATACGTCTGATGTAGAACTAGGGTTGTTTCCAGTAGGCATGGGTTGTTTCTCATGCTAATGGTGGAATTCTACCTCGGTGAGAAAGGAATGGAGTCATGATGACATGCCCCTAAATGATCTTTGGCCGCTTGGTCTCTATGCCGGAACGGTAGTGATTATTGTGGGGGGTATGCTTGGGCTTTCGTACATTCTGGGAGAACATCATCGCGAACGCGCAACACAGGAACCCTACGAATCAGGTATTCCTCCAACGGGGACCGGTCATTTGCGGGTTCCCGTCCAATTTTATTTGCTGGCGATGCTGTTCGTCATTTTTGATCTCGAAGCCGTCTTTATCTACGCGTGGGCTGTCGCCGTCCGAGAAGTTGGGTGGATTGGGTTTTGGGAAATGACGGTGTTTATCACGATTCTTTTCATCGCGCTGTTCTATCTTTGGCGAATAGGTGCGCTCGATTGGGGACGTTCACAACAATATCTTTCAAGACAGTCAACGGGAGACTAACATGTATTGGCAGTTACGTGATGCTCGATCTGTACCCCAGGTGGCTGAACAAGGAGATGGATCATTCGATGAAGCCGTGAAACGCTCCGTGTTCCTGGCACGTCTTCAAGATCTTCTTGCATGGGGGAGAAAAAATTCGCTCTGGCCCATGAATTTCGGACTATCTTGTTGTTACATCGAGATGGCGACGAGTCTCACCAGTCGATACGATATCGCACGCTTTGGGTCTGAGGTCGTCCGTGGGAGCCCACGAGAAGCTGATGTCCTGGTCATTGCGGGTACGGTATTTATGAAAATGGCTCCGATCATTCAACGCTTGTACGAGCAAATGATGGAACCCCGATGGGTCATATCGATGGGCTCCTGTGCAAATTCAGGAGGTATGTACGATGTGTATTCCGTCGTCCAGGGAGTGGATAAATTTTTGCCTGTGGATGTGTATCTGCCAGGATGTCCGCCGCCACCACACACATTTATGGAAGGATTGCTGGTCCTTCAAAAGGCTGTCGGCTCAGAAAGACGGCCATTGAGTTGGACCATTGGGTCACAAGACGTTCACAAGCCCATCATGCCGATTCGCCGGGACCTCAAGCGAAGTGAACGTCAACAAATCGATCGTCTACGTTCAATGAATTCTACCGTTGAAGGGGATCGGTGTTCTGAACCCCGTTAAGCCATGATGAGGTCTATACAGACACCAGACATCATCGAAGAACTGCAACGTCAGTTTGAGCCTACGGAATTGTGGTGGCAACCGACAATCGATGAAGTCCCGACGGTGTGGGTGCCTCCACATCAGATTCGTTCAATACTTCAATTTTTACAATATGAGGTGAGTAAGCCTTATGCCATGCTGTATGACCTGACGGCCATCGATGAACGAGTCCGAACCCATCGTGTCGATCAACAACCGAGCGATTTTACCGTGGTGTATCATGTCCTTTCCTTTGACCGCAATCAAGACCTTCGCCTAAAGGTGGCCTTGCTCGGAGACGCTCCCTCACTTCCCTCCATCATTGATATCTGGCCATCTGCCAATTGGTACGAACGTGAAATCTGGGATTTATTTGGTATCTATTTTGTCAACCATCCGCACATGCGACGAATCTTACTTCCTTCGACGTGGACTGGACACCCGTTACGAAAAGACCATCCTGCACGAGCCACGGAGATGGGCGAATTTCGCCTTCCGGTGGAAAAACAACAAGATGAAGAGCGTGCCCTGCAATTTAATCCCGAAGATTGGGGCATGACGCAGGTTCGAAAAAACTCAGATTTCATGTTTTTGAATCTCGGTCCTGCCCACACAGGTACCCACGGCATTCTTCGTCTGGTTCTTCAACTTGATGGCGAAGAAATTGTGGATATCGTACCCGACATTGGATTTCATCATCGTGGTGCTGAAAAGATGGCTGAACGACAAACATGGCATACCTACATTCCATACACCGATCGCATTGATTATCTTGGCGGGGTCATGAATGAATTGCCCTATGTGTTAGCCGTGGAAAAACTTGCAGGCATCGAGGTTCCGGATCGCGTGAAAGTGATTCGGGTCATGATGGCTGAATTGTTTCGAATTGCAAGTCATTTGGTGTGGTATGGCACATTTGCTCAGGATGTCGGACAGATATCACCAGTTTTTTACATGTTTACGGATCGAGAACACATTTTTCAGATTGTCGAAGCGATCACCGGCGGCCGCATGCATCCAGGATGGTTTCGCATTGGTGGTGTCGCGCAGGATTTACCCGAAGGGTGGGAAACCTTAATCCGGAACTTTCTGAAGTATCTCCCACCACGGTTAGATGAATACGATGATCTCGTGATGCACAATCCTCTGTTTAAGGCTCGAACTCAAGGTATCGGCCATTATACTCAAGAACAGGCCATTGCATGGGGAATCACCGGACCAGGGCTCCGTGCGACAGGTTGTGAATGGGATTTCCGGAAGGCCAGACCCTACTCAGGATATGAACATTTCGATTTTGAGATACCGGTGGCCGCACGCGGCGACTGCTATGACCGTGGAATTGTTCGTGTCGAAGAGATGCGTCAAAGTCTTCGTATTATTCAACAATGCCTTGAGGGAATGCCCGCGGGCCCGTACAAAGCCGATCATCCGCTCACTACGCCTCCCTTGAAAGAACGGACGATGGTCGACATCGAAACATTGATTGCACATTTTCTGAGTGTGAGTTGGGGGCCAGTCATCCCGCCTGGCGAGGTGAGTGTCGGTATTGAAGCCACCAAAGGTCTCAATAGCTATTATCTCATTAGCGATGGTGAAGCCTGGGCCTATCGTGCACGAATTCGGACTCCCTCATTTCCACACCTTCAGATGGTCCCATGTATGTCTCGTGGGTTCTTATTGTCCGATCTGGTGGCTATTCTCGGAAGTGTGGACTATGTGCTTGCGGATGTGGACCGATGACAACATCTTCAGTTTGAAATGGGTTCTTCGTTCATCGACGTCATACGAATGTTAGAAGAGTAAAGAGAGAAACAGAATGTTAACTGAGGCAGAGCGACACCAGATTGCACGAGAAAGTCGACAGTATCCACACAAACGTGCTGCATGTCTTCAGGCTTTGAAAATCGTTCAAGAACGAGAAGGATGGGTCTCTGATGAGGACTTAGAAGCGGTCGCGGGTTGTTTAGACATGACTCCGGCGGAATTGGATGCTGTTGCGACCTTCTACAATCTTATTTTTCGGAAACCCGTTGGACGTCATGTCATTCTTCTCTGCGATAGCATTAGCTGTTGGGTCATGGGATGCACCCAACTTCAGACACATTTCAAAAGTCACCAACAACTTGAATTAGGGAAAACCAGTGCGAATGGACGCTTCACCCTTTTACCCATCGTGTGTTTGGGTGCCTGTGACCGAGCTCCAGCCATGATGGTTGATCATGAGATCTATGGGAACCTCACGCCAGAAAACATCGATGAGATTTTGGAGCAATTCGAATGAAGTTTCGAAGTATCTAGGCAAATCCTCATAACCATCTGTACACCATGAAGTTCAAGACTGAGAACAATCATGCAAGCACGTCCACTGACACAGCATATCGACCTCAACCGTAACCCGTTGTCATTGACTGAATATACGAGGAAAGGTGGATACGAGTCGGTACACAAGACGATCCAGGAGATGACACCGCACGATGTGCAGCAACTCGTGACGGACTCCAATCTTCGTGGGCGGGGAGGGGCGGGGTTTCCCACTGGGAAAAAATGGGGATTCGTGCCCATGGGGGATGACGCACCTTCTCCCAAATATCTTGTTGCCAATGCCGATGAAATGGAACCCGGAAGCTTTAAAGATCGACTCCTGCTGGAAGGTCATCCACATCTCGTCATCGAAGGGATGATAGTGAGTGCGTATGCGATCCAAGCTCAGGTGGGATACATTTTTCTTCGATGGGCTTATCATCTTGCCGCTACCCGGTTACAACAGGCCATAGACGAAGCGAAAGAACAGGGATACCTCGGCCAGAACATTCTGAATTCCGATTTCAGCTTCGAGGTGCATGTTCACACAAGCGCTGGGCGTTATATTTGTGGAGAAGAAACCGCCCTACTCAACGCGTTGGAAGGAAAACCGGTCATTCCTCGAGATAAACCGCCTTATCCTCAAGCCTGTGGGCTGTGGGGAAAACCGACTATTGTTCAGAATGTCGAAACGCTGTCGAACGTGCCTCATATTATCACTCGTGGCGCAGAGGAGTATCAAAGACTAGGATTCGCCAACGATGGAGGCACCAAACTCTATGGAGTAAGTGGAAAGGTTCGTCGGCCGGGAGTGTGGGAACTTCCAATTGGCACGCCGCTTCGAGAAATACTCGAAGAACATGCAGGCGGGATGCAGGACGGTTTTCGCTTTCGTGGAGTGTTGCCAGGCGGGGCGTCGACGGCCTTTTTAGTTGAACAACACTTGGACCTTGAGATGGATTTTGAGTCGGTACCCCAAGCCGGTAGCCGGTTGGGTACGGGAACGATGATTATCCTAGACGACCGAACCTGTCCAGTCGCATTTATCCACAATCTCGAACATTTCTTTGCACAAGAATCATGCGGGTGGTGCACTCCTTGTCGAGAAGGACTTCCGTGGACTGAACGGTTGCTCTCGGATCTTGAGCTGGGAAGAGGAACCGTTGCTGATCTTGAAACCCTTCATCAACATACACGCTTCTTAGGCCCAGGCCATACGTTTTGTGCTCATGCTCCTGGAGCCATGGAACCATTAAAAAGTGGACTCAAATATTTCAAAGAGGACTTTGACCAACACATCCGCGAACAACATTGTCCCTATGTCACGTGATGGAACGCTCCTATGGCGACTATTTTTATTGATCAACACTCCTACGACGTGGACCCTGATAACAATCTCCTGGCCGCGTGCCTGACGCTTGGATTCAACCTTCCGTATTTTTGTTGGCATCCAGCGATGGGATCGGTTGGTGCCTGTCGCCAGTGTGCCGTTAAACAATTCAAAGACGAGAAGGATCAGGAGGGTCGTCTGGTGATGGCCTGCCTAACACCGGCTTCAGAAGGCATCCGAATTTCCATTGAAGACGAAGAGGCTCAAACATTTCGTTCAAGCGTGATCGAATGGCTCATGCTGAATCACCCTCATGATTGTCCCGTCTGTGACGAGGGAGGGGAATGTCACCTTCAGGATATGACCGTCATGACAGGCCACACGACCCGTCGTTATCGCGGCACCAAACGAACCTATCGTAACCAAGATCTTGGACCTTTCATTTTCCATGAGATGAATCGGTGTATTCAATGTTATCGCTGCGTGCGCTTCTATCGCGATGTTGCTGGCGGACGAGATTTGAATGTATTCGGTTCGCGTGACCGTCTGTATTTTGGACGCTATGAAGACGGCACGCTTGAAAACGAGTTCAGCGGCAATCTCGTGGAGGTCTGTCCAACGGGTGTCTTTACCGATAACACCCTCCGTCAGCATTACACACGTAAATGGGATCTACAAATGGCTCCATCAATCTGTCCACATTGCAGCTTGGGGTGTAATACGACGACCGGGGAACGCCAGGGAATATTACGAAGGATCGTCAACCGTTTCAATGTGCACGTCAATGGATATTTCCTGTGTGATCGTGGCCGGTTTGGTTACGAATTTGTCAACCATCCACAACGCATGATGAGGCCATTTTTACAGACGAGAGAGTCGCCGGTTGAACAGCCAACCCGAGAGGACATGCTGCAATTTCTGACGCCTCTCATTTCACGGTCTGAACGAATGATCGGCATCGGCTCACCTCGGGCTTCTCTTGAAAGCAATTTCGCCCTTCAAACGCTGGTGGGACAGGATAATTTTTTCACGGGAGTTTCGATGAAGGAATCATCGTTAGTCTCAAAGATCATCCACATTCTGCGTGAAGGTCCGGTCGCATCCGCCACTATCCAACAAGTGGAACAGGCCGATGCCGTCTTGGTCTTAGGCGAAGATCTACTTCACACCGCGCCACGTCTGTTCCTTGCACTTCGACAGTCAGTCCGGCAACAACCGATGGAACTTGCTGATGCCCTCCATATCCCGCGCTGGCATGATGCGGCAGTTCGGGAAGCCATTCAAGACAATACCGGACCCTTATATGTCGCCAACCTCCAACGGAGTGATCTTGATGCTCTGGCAACCTGGTCCTATCATGCGCATCCGGATGACATGGCACGATTAGGATTTGCGGTGGCCCATGCGCTCGATTCCAACGTTCCTCCAGTCACGGATTGTTCTTCATCGTTGTTCGCGCGAGCTCAGGAAATCGCCACGGCATTATGCACGGCCAAACACCCTTTGATCATTTCCGGTACCAGCTCAATGAGTATGGCCGTCATCGAGTCTGCCGCCAACATTGCATGGGCGCTGCATCAACAAGATTGCGATGTGAATCTGTGTTTTACCGTTCCTGAATGTAATAGTGTCGGGGTGGCCTTGTTGGGCGGACATGATCTGGAAAAAGCATTTCACCTTGTCAAACACAACACGATTGACACTGTTCTTATTTTAGAAAATGATTTATATCGACGAGCCGATCCAGCGAACGTTGATCAATTTCTCATGACAGTACCCAATGTGTTCGTGTTTGATCATCTGCCTACACCGACGACCGCCAAAGCACACGGAATTTTCCCTGTCAGCACCTTTGCTGAAAGCACAGGCACACTGGTGAACAATGAAGGACGTGCCCAGCGATACTACCAAACGTATGTCCCACAAGAGGACATTCAAGCCAGTTGGGAGTGGGTTCGAGATCTGGCAAAGATCCATGGTGATCATCCTTCACCTGTCGGTGAATGGTTGACGCTTGATGATGTTCTCCGCACACTCGCCGAAACCCATGACGTCTTTCAATCGCTCGTTCACGAATTCCCTTCCTCTCATTTTCGTATCCATGAGCAAAAAATACCACGGGCTCCACACCGATATAGTGGTCGAACAGCTGTAGACTCCGATCTCACTATTCATGAACCCATGCCGCCACAGGATGCCAACTCACCGCTCGCCTTTTCGATGGAAGGCACGTCCCTTCAACCGCCTCCGTCAGTGAATCCTTTTTTCTGGTCACCAGGATGGAATTCCATTCAGGCCGTCAATAAATTTCAAAGTGAAGTAGGAGGTTCGCTGCGTGAGGGTCCAGCGGGTGTGCGACTTCTCACAACGACGGCGAATTCTGAGATGACCTTCTTTGAGCATATTCCGTCTGAATTTGAACCACGAGAAAATCAATGGTGGATTTTCTCTATTTCCCAAATTTTTGGTTCTGAAGAACTCAGCATCAAATCTCCCGCTATGGCTGAACGTCAGTCCTCATCCTATCTGACATTCAATGCTGATGAGGCAGAAAGACGGGCATTGAAAACTGGTGATCTTGTTCAACTCGTGCTCCAAGATGTCACGTATACCGTCCCGATTAAACTAGAGACGGGTCTTCCGAATGGCATCGCAGGCCTTGCCTGTGTTCCTCCTCTAACGAATGGGGTCCTTCCAGGGTGGGGCCTCCTGAAAGTCGTGAAGCACGGATGACTCACACCTTGCATATGTATGTCTTCATTGTTCTGATTCTGAGCTCCGTGCTTACTATCAGTGGGTTGCTGATTTGGATTGAACGACGTCTTCTCGGACTTTGGCAGGAGCGGTATGGGCCTAATCGAGTCGGACCATTCGGAATGTTTCAAGTTGTGGCCGATATGATCAAAATTTTTACAAAGGAAGATTGGATCCCACCTTTTGCGGACAAACCTGTGTTTATTTTGGCTCCGGCTTTAATTATGGTCACGACGCTACTTGCGTTTGTGGTGATTCCGTTTACCCCTTCGATTGTCATCGCCGATCTCAACATTGGTATTTTGTTTTTCTTGGCTATGTCTTCTCTCGGTGCCTATAGTTTGGTACTGGGTGGTTGGGCTTCCAATAGCAAATATTCGTTGCTGGGAGGACTTCGTGCCGCCTCGCAAATGATTAGTTATGAAGTGTTCATGGGCATTTCACTTATGGGGGTTGTCATGTTGGCGGGCACGTTCAATCTGGGTCTTATTGTCCAGGCGCAACAAGACCTCTGGTTTTGTATTCCTCAAATCCTGGGACTCTTCATATTTTTTATGGCTGGTTTGGCCGAAACGCATCGATTGCCATTTGATATTCCTGAGGCCGAAAGCGAGCTTGTGGCAGGCTATCATACGGAATACTCAGGGATGAAGTTCGGTATGTTCTTTGTGGGGGAATATGTGGGTATCACACTGATTTCTGCCATGATGGTGGTCTTGTTTTTTGCTGGTTGGCATGGTCCATGGCTTCCGCCTTGGCTTTGGTTTTCACTGAAAACCATGGCGTGTCTGTCCGTGTTCATCTTATTACGCGCAACCATGCCGAGACTTCGTTTTGATCAACTCATGTCTTTTGGATGGAAAGTGTTGCTTCCGTTGGGACTTGTGAATCTTCTCGTCACCGGGGCGCTGATGCTCGTGAATCAAGGGGAGACCTAAAGCGTATGCTGACACGTGACCCGGTGGCTAGCCTCACAGGCCTTCCATCCATCAGAGCGTTGGGAAAGGCTCTCGTATGACACACATGATCAAGGCTATCTGGCGCGTATTTCTTCGATTATTCAAAAAGCCCATTACGGTGCAATATCCAGACGAACACCCCTATCTGGCTCCTCGTTGGAGAGGAAGAATTATCCTTTCTCGGGATCCAGATGGTGAAGAGCGGTGCGTGGCCTGCCATCTCTGTTCTGTCGTCTGTCCAGTCGATTGTATCGCACTTCAGGCAACAGAAGATGCCGCTGGTCGACGGTATCCGGAGTGGTTTCGAATTAATTTTTCTCGCTGTATTTTCTGTGGGTATTGCGAAGAAGCCTGTCCGACGTATGCGATCCAACTCACTCCCGATTTTGAAATGAGTGAATATCATCGCCCACATCTTGTGTATGAAAAAGAAGATTTGCTCATTAACGGCGTCGGAAAATATCCGGAGTATAATTTCTACCGTGTGGCTGGCGTGTCCATCACAGAAAAAGACAAGGGACAGGCTGTGAACGAAGATCCACCCATTGATGTGCGAAATCTTATGCCATGATTATATCATTTTATATCATCGCGGCTGTGGCCATTGTCGCTACTATCATGGTGATCACCCGATTCAACGCTATCCATGCTCTTCTCTACCTCATCGTCTCTCTTTTAGCGGTCAGCATGATTTTTTTCTTATTCGGAGCGCCATTTGCCGCGGCTTTGGAGGTCATTATCTACGCGGGAGCGGTGATGGTGTTATTTGTCTTTGTCATCATGATGTTGGATATGGGCCGTGAAGGTCTACAATTGGAACAGGCATGGTTCAATCCTAAGATGTGGATGGGCCCCATGGTTCTGGCGCTCATTCTTGTTGTGGCGTTACTCGATATTGTGTTGGATGGGTCAACCACGCGTACGAGCAATGTGATGCTGATTGGCCCTCAACAGGTGAGTGAAAAACTGTTCCATCTCTATGTGATCGGCGTTGAACTTGCTTCATTTTTGCTTCTTCCCGGACTCATCAGTGCCTATCATCTAGGGAGGAAAGCTCGATCAGGGGAGGTCTCATGACAGAAATGCCTTTCGAACATGGACTGGTACTCGCGTGCATATTATTCGCTCTTGGATTGATTGGACTTCTTGTCCGACGAAATCTTCTGTTTATGTTGATGTCGGTGGAAATCATGTTGAATGCTGCGGCTCTTGCATTTATCGTCGGGGGAGCCCGATGGGCACAAGCCGATGGGCAAATCATGTTTATCTTCATCCTCACTTTGACCGCCGCAGAAGTCTCAGTCGCGTTGGGATTAATTCTTCAACTCTACTCACACTTGCAAACCTTAGATGCCGACGCTGCAGATACGCTATCGGGGTAATCATGTTGGAATGGCTGTGGTTGATTCCCATGTTTCCGTTACTCGGATTTCTGATTCTCGCAAATGTTGATGAGCTCGCTCGTGTAAAAGTGAATCTGATCGGTGTCGGATCAGTCGGCTTATCTCTGCTCACCGTTGGCGGGGTGGGCGTGGGATTATTTCAGAATGGAAACGACGAACTCATGTTTCGACAAACATTATGGCCATGGATCGAGGTTTCTGGTTTTTCATCACAGATTGGGTTCTACCTGGATGGTCTGTCGTTTGTCATGATCGGAGTCATCACCGGCGTAGGATTTCTTATTCATGTGTATTCCATGGGTTATATGGACGATGATGGCCACTATCAACGATTTTTTGCCTATATGAATCTTTTCCTGGCCGCGATGTTGATTTTGGTGTTAGCCGACAACTTGCTCTTGCTTTTTCTCGGTTGGGAAGGCGTTGGACTCTGCAGCTATTTGCTCATCGGCTTTTGGTATCAGGACCCAGCCAATGGGCAGGCAGCCAGTAAAGCGTTCATTATGAACCGCATCGGAGATGCTGCCCTGCTCACTGGATTGTGCGTGTTCGTCATTCAGTTCGGGACACTCGACATTCAGACCTTGATGCATGAGGTACCACAGCATTGGGCTATGAATTCTCCATTGGCTATTCTGATCGCGGCCCTTCTTCTTGGTGGAGCGATCGGAAAGTCTGCACAACTGCCCTTGCAAACGTGGCTTCCTGATGCCATGGCAGGGCCCACGCCCGTGAGTGCACTGCTGCATGCGGCGACTATGGTCACCGCTGGCGTTTACCTGCTGGCTCGTACGCAAGTTGTCTTTCATCAAGCTCCGACGATTCAATTCATTGTGGCAGTGATTGGGTCTCTCACGCTCTTGCTTTCAGCTGCCAGTGCATTAGTCCAAAACAATATCAAACGTGTTCTCGCGTTTTCGACGATGAGCCAAATTGGATATATGTTCTTGGCCTTGGGCGTCGGGGCCGCATCAGCAGCCATTTTTCACTTTATGACCCATGCCTTCTTTAAGGCCCTCCTGTTTTTAGCCGCCGGCGCCGTGGTCACCAATCTTCATCATGAGCAAAACATTTTTAAAATGGGTGGATTACGTCGCCAGTTGCCATTGGCTTATTGGACCACCGTCATCGGCATGGCTTCCCTTGCCGGCCTGCCTTTTGTCACTGCTGGATTTTTTAGTAAGGAGTGGATTTTGTGGGAAGTGTGGTCTTCTTCAGAATCAGGAATGTGGTTTTGGGCGGTCGGAGTTCTAGGTGTGTTTCTCACGGCTCTCTATGGTTTTCGACTTGTCTTCTTGGTGTTTTGGGGAGAGCAACACACGCATCCAACGGTGAGAGGGCGGTGGTCCATGACAATTCCACTGATGATCCTTGCCATCTTATCCATAAGCGGTGGGTGGATAGAATCGTCCATATTCGGAAAATATTCCTTTGCGGAGATTATGGATGCGGCACTTCCACTTCAATCTGGAACGTCAGTTGCCTCAGATCACGAATTGGTCATAAAAAGTGTGACGACGATGGTCGCAATAGGTGGGATCGTCGTAGCGTATTTCTTGTTTTTTCGTCATCCCCATATGACGACGGCCATCAGTGAGTCTCCGCCTATGCCTCACGTCCGGCAGTTTTTCCTGACGGGGTGGATGTTGAATCGCTTGTATCAACACCTGTTTGTTGCCCCATTTCTGCGAACGGCCCAAGCGGGGAAATCCGATATCTTTAACAAAGCTTACGACAGACTCTTCGTCTCACCATTTTTACACATCGCTCGATGGAATAAAGATGATCTGTTTGAACAAATGTATGAAAGTCTTCGTTGGTTCATTCATCGTAGCCATACCATGCTCCGTCAGACACAAACCGGACATGTGCGATGGTATGCCTCCATTATTGCGGCTGGGTCAATTACGTTGATTGCTCTGATGGTGTATGCATGATACTGACGATTTTATTAGGGATTCTTCTCCTGGGTGGTCTGTTGGCCTGGCTGTCAGAACGGTGGGGAGCCTATTGGCCACGCTGGATTGCCCTTATTACCCTCCTCATCTCTCTCGGTATCGGCCTCGGACTCTGGTTGATCGGACCAGAGCATCGGTTTCTTTCTGAATATGGCGTGTGGTTCGCAAAGCTCAGTGTCCCGTGGATTTCACGGTTTGGCATTCAATTTCATGTCGGTGCCGACGGACTCAGTCTTCTGCTGATTCTCTTGACCAGTTTCTTAGGCATCACGGCGGTCATAGCCTCTTGGACGGAAATCACCCAGCGAGTCGGATTTTTTCACTTCAATCTCCTCTGGGTGTTGACTGGTGTTGTGGGTGTTTTTGTTTCACTAGATCTTTTTCTGTTTTTTGTATTCTGGGAGATGATGCTGGTCCCGATGTATTTACTCATCAGTATTTGGGGGCATGAACATCGGGCCTATGCGGCCTTGAAGTTTTTTCTCTTTACCCAAGCCGGCGGACTGCTCATGCTCATTTCGATTTTGGCTGTGGGCATTGCCCATTATCATCAACATGAATTCATCACCTTCGATTATTTTCACCTCTTACAGCTTACGCTGCCTCCATCCACTCAACTCTGGATGTTTGCTGGATTTTTTGCCGCCTTTGCGGTCAAGCTGCCAGTGGTTCCATTGCACACCTGGCTCCCTGATGCACATACGGAAGCGCCGACAGGAGGAAGTGTGATTCTTGCCGGATTGCTGTTAAAAACTGGAGGATACGGGCTTTTGCGGTTTGCCGTTCCACTGTTTCCTGATGCCGCACAGACGGTCGCCCCGATGGTCATGGGGCTTGGTGTGGTTGGGATTTTGTATGGGGCGATGATGGCCTTTGCTCAAACAGATCTTAAGCGGCTCATCGCGTATAGTAGTATCGCGCACCTGGGCTTTGTGCTGCTTGGTATCTTTGCCTGGAACAGTCAAGCTCTTCAGGGAACCATTATGCAAATGCTAGCCCATGGCATTAGTACTGGGGCGTTATTTTTGCTGGCTGGGGCTCTTCAAGAACGACTGCATACGCGAGACATGAACGAAATGGGTGGACTTTGGGATATCGTTCCGAAGCTTGCAGGAATCACCATGTTTTTTGTGATGGCGTCCTTGGGTATACCAGGACTCGGGAATTTTATTGGCGAATTCCTTATACTCTTGGGAACCTATAGAGTGAATATTCCATTAGCCGCACTTGCGACCCTCGGTATCGTCGCAGCGGCCATTTATTCATTGACGTTGATGCAACGGACATTCCATGGCCCCAACATCAACGGCTGGCAGATTCCCGACTTGTCCAGGCGCTCTCTGGTGTTGTTGGGAGCCATGATCATCATACAAACGTGGTGGGGATTGTATCCGCACCCCATACTTCAAACGGCCAGGCTGACATTGGATCGGCTTCAAGTGATCGTGGCCAAAGAACAGGTGGAGACCGCGTTGCCCGGCCGCACGGCTCCCATGGGTTCGCCGTCGACCACAGGGCTACCTAGGTTATCCGTAGACCGTTAACGCTTTCTCAAGATTATGAGTGTGACAGACTTTACGGCTTTACTGCCTATTCTTCTTACTGCAGGAACCGCGTTATGTTCGATGATGTGGATTGCGATTTCACGTCAGCATCTCGTTGTGGCGATTATCTCCGTGTCAGGATGTCTCCTCAGTCTGGCAAGTGTCCCCTTCGCTGTTCAGGTGGCTCCCCGCACGATCACGCCTCTCGTGCAAGTCGATACTTATGCGTTGTTCTTCATAGGACTGATCGTCTCGGCCAGCCTGATTGTGACCCTCCTCGCGTATGATTATCTTAAAGCGCAACAGGGCAATCTGGAAGAATTTTACGTGTTGTTAATTCTCGCCGCCGTCGGAGCGGAAATCTTAACCGTGGCCACGCATTTCGCATCATTATTTCTAGGGTTGGAGCTCCTGACCATTTCACTGTATGGGCTTATTGCCTATCAACGGAATAATCTTTCCTCCCTGGAAGCCGGCATGAAATATTTGATTCTTTCTGCGACATCGTCTGCCTTTCTCTTGTTTGGCATGGCCTTCATCTATTTTGAGACAGGATCCTTAGAATTTATACAGTTTGCCGCCGTGTTTTCACAGACAGGAATCGTCAACGTCTTTCTGTTAGCTGGATTCGCCATGTTGTTAACCGGCATCGGGTTTAAAATCGCGATGGTCCCTTTTCACATGTGGACCCCGGATGTCTATCAAGGGGCCTCGGCACCAGTCGTTGCCTTTATTGCCACGGTGTCGAAGGGGGCCATGGTGGCCGTGTTTTTACGATTGTTTTTGATTACTGAGATGTCCCATTCTTCTCTTGTCATAGTGGTGCTGAGTAGTCTCGCGGCGTTCTCCATGGTGGTTGGGAACCTGCTGGCACTGCTTCAACACAACGTCAAACGTTTATTGGCCTGTTCCTCAATTGCGCATATGGGGTACCTCCTTGTCGCATTATTGGCGAGTGGATCTATGGCCATTGAAGCAGTGAGTTTTTATCTGGTGGCATATTTTGTCACGACGCTTGGAGCCTTTGGCGTCATCGCCCATCTCTCTACATCTGGTATCGAACCGGAGCAACTCGAAGATTATCAAGGACTCTTTTGGCGTAACCCTTGGATTGCGGGAATTTTAACGGCCATGGTGCTCTCACTGGCCGGTATTCCTCTAACTGCCGGTTTCATCGGGAAGTTTTACGTCATTGCTGCAGGATTGAGTGCAGAATTATGGCTGCTCATTATTCTTTTTGTGTTGAACAGCGTGCTTGGGTTGTTCTATTACCTTCGTCTCATTCGGGTCATGGCTTCTCATCCAGTCAATCATGCCATTCTATCGGCACGGATGCCGACGAACCAACGATTAAGCGGGGTGGTGCTTGCTGGCCTGACGATTCTCCTGCTGTGGTTTGGAACGTATCCTGTTCCATTGATTGCTTTGATCGAATCGATGCAGCCATCAATGTCGAATGCGGTAACGAGTGTCACCCCGGACACGATGATGACGTTGATGAGTCAATGAAAAACCCGCAACGTCAACAATCATCATGACACGACTAACCCTTTTCGGTCTGCATCGCTGTTTTATCGATTGGGTTTTGACGGTTGAGACACTTCTTCAAAGACCTCCCCTCCACGGTAAGCTGAACTGCGTGCAGTCAGATCACCGAGCGAGAGCATTCCAATGAACAGATTGTTCCGATTGACGATTGGTAGGCGACGGATCTGATGATGACTCATCAACTGTTGGGCTTCCGTAACATCTTGTTCTTCACCGGCCACAATTATATCTTGAGTCATGACGTCGCGTGCAAGAGTATGTGCTGGATCTTTCTTTTCAGCAATCACGCGCAAAATGATATCGCGATCAGTCAGCAGACCAATAATCTTATGGTTTTCGCAAATTGGCATAATTCCAACGTTGAGTTGTTTCATCTTTCCGGCGGCTTCCTGGACGTTGGTTTCTGGACCGATAATATCAACTTCTACAGTCATAATATCTTTAATCATCGTCATCTTGCACTTCCTCTCTGCTTTTCTAGCCTGAATGTCGTGACTCGACGCTAGCCTTACAGTCTGCATTGAAATCGCAGCCGATTTTCCAAAAACATATTTCCATACGTGTTTCCTGCTGAGCGTCGATTGGCATATTGTGAGCCTTCTCGATGAACTGAAGTTTTTCACCTCACTGAACAAATCCACATATGATGAAATGTTGAGATTCGAATGCCTAGTCCTGACAATCACACACGAGTCATCTGTTAGATTCAAAAAGTTCTATGAAATTTCCAGATGGGTCTTCGAGCAAAATCTGCTTTCCGCCTTTGCCTTCAACGATATTGTTACGAAACTTCGCTCCCTCCTCACGCAGTCTTTTCACTTCTGCGCCAAGGTCATCTACCGTAAGTTGAATACGATTCCATCCTCCAGGTTTCGGTGTTTCCCCGTCCGGCATTTCCTGCCCACCCCCACCGGCATCAACCGTATTCAAGAAAAGATGTAAAACACCTTTTGATAACAAGGCAAACCCCGAAGTGGGATTCATTTCCACCTCAAACCCAAGCTTTTGACAATAGAAGGACAAGGCTGTGTCGAGGTTGTTGACAATGTAGCGTACATTGACCGTTTGCATGACGTGATTAGATCTCCTTTCTCACCATTTATGATTTCTCCATCTCTTGTTATTCATACAGCTCTATTGTAGATGCTATTCAATGCGCGAGTAGCTGATGAAAACCCTAGGTCTGATCAAGGCTGCCTGCAAGAATCTCGAAACCATCAACACTGTTGATCAGGATATGACCGTGCGGGTATTTGGCATGCCGTCCACGTGAAATGCCTACACTCCTTTCGCAACCCCTTCGCCAAGCTCAAACCCTTTCATGCTGTTCCAGAACCCTGGCCCTATGCTACAGGCAGGAGGATGGTACGGATTATTCAACAAATCCCTTATTCGTAATCATCAAAAAACCCTTTACAGAATTGACAGTGCGACCTCATCCTGAACAATGAAAGAGCCAATGTATTCTGAGCATTGAAGGGGAGGTGTGAAGGGAGACGATTTGAAGCCTAGGGTTTCGACTAGGTCAAAAGAGGCCACGGGTACGTCCATACTAAAACTATACACGTCATCGTTGTCATCCTGATCGTGTGCTTATGAACAATGAAACATTACAGCATGTGATTGAGGCCTTGCCCCATCAAGGTCATCGGCCTGCAGTGATTGCTCTGTCGAAGGACCACAGCCAGACCCTTACGTTTAGTCAACTACATGAAACGACACTGCGCTTTGCAACGGGTCTGTCACAAGCTGGGCTTTCGGCGGACTCTCCCGTTGTCCTTCTTGCCCCGAATCAACCAGAGTGGATTGTGGCTTGCTGTGCGCTTCTTGTGGCAGGTGCCATTCCAGTGCCAATTGATTATCAAATGCAAGAGGAGGATTTGCAGCATGTGCTTTCCGACAGTCAAGCGCAATGGGTTTTCACCACGACGAATCTCGCACAATCGTCTAATTTTCTTAACCCAAACGACATTCCCCACGTCATCCTGCTCGATGCCGATTCGCATCATCCGCAAAGCTGGAAGCACTATCTCGTAGAAAAGGAGACGGCTTTCTCAGGTGTATCGCCCGAGAGTCAAGCCGTTTTATTTTATACATCTGGAACTTCAGGACGCCCTAAGGGCGTCCCCCTGACACATCGCAATCTGCTCTCGAATTTACAAGCTTTGCTCACGCTCAATCTCATCACCGAAGACGACCGTCTCATGGTCCCATTGCCTTTTCATCATGTTTATCCATTCATGATTGGCATGTTGGCTCCGCTTGCCGTTGGAATCCCAATAGTCATTCCATATTCTTTGACTGGCCCACAGTTATTTCGTACCCTTCATGAAAATCAGCCGACCGCCATTATTGGCATTCCACGCCTGTATGAAGCGCTCGACTCTGTTTTGGAAACACGGTTGAGACAACAAGGGACCCTTGTCTTTACTCTTCTGCGGGTGGGTATTGCTTTTTCCACCATGCTCCGACGTCGTTTTGGTATCCGTCTCGGTCGTACACTTTTCGGCTCATTACACAAGCGTCTGAACCCTCAATTGCGCACGTTGGTTTCAGGCGGAGCCGCCTTGGAATCAGAATTAGCTTGGAAACTGGAAGGCGTGGGATGGAAGGTGGGAACAGGTTATGGCTTGACCGAAACCTCTCCGATCCTCACCGTAAACGAGCCCGGCAACAATCGTCTCGACACGGCCGGTCGACCGTTGCCAGGTGTCGAACTGAAGATTGCCAAGTCGGAAGACCATGCGGAATCTGGCGAAGTGCTGGTCAAAGGTCCAAATGTCTTTTCAGGGTATTGGAATCTTCCCGACAAAAACACATCCGCTTTTACCGACGACGGATATTTTCGTACCGGCGATCTCGGCACCATGCAAAATGGCTATCTGTATCTCGTCGGACGAGCTTCATCCATGATTGTCTTATCCGGCGGAGAAAATATTCGACCTGACTTTATTGAAGATAGTCTCAATCAGACACCCCATGTTCAAGAAACCGGCGTCTTGGCGGTGAAGAGCAAGCTTGTAGCGGTGATTGTTCCCAAAGCCGGTTCTCATCGTGGTCGTCAAGAGCATGAACTCGAACGACTCATTCGAGAAGGTCTTGAACGTCAATCACAGCAACTTCCTTCTCACCACCGTCTCAGCGACTATGTTCTGAGTTTCGACCCACTTCCTCGTACTCGATTGGGGAAAATCCGTCGTCATCTCCTTCAATCACTGTACGAACAGAATAAACATAAACACCAAGACAGTACACAATCGCAACAGCATGGGCCCCTTCCTCTTGACCGCATGTCGCCGGAAGATCAACACCTTCTCAGTTACCCGCACGCTCAACAAGCATGGAATTGGCTCTGTAAGCGGTTTCCCGACATACGGTTGACCCCGGACTCGAATATCCAATTAGACCTCGGCGTTGATTCGTTGGAATGGATAAATCTAACCTTAGAATTGCAAGAAGCGGTTGGAATAAATTTCGACCAGGAGGAAATCAACCGTATCGAAACCGTTCGCGAGTTTCTTCACATGACGGTCGATGCTGACTCCGCATCCAACGTTGAACAGATAACCGATCAACTTCGTCACCCAGATGCACTACTTGATGAAGAGCAGCAACAATGGCTCACACCGCCAGGACCACTCATTCGTGGTCTTGGATCATTCATGTTTCGAATAAATCGCTTGCTCATGGAAAAGTTGTATGGCTTGACGATTCATGGCATTGAACATTTGCCCCAGAAAGGTCCATTCGTGATTACGTCGAACCATACCAGTCTGCTGGATCCTCTCGCTATTGCGGCGGCCTTGTCCAACGAGCAGCTCGCTCACACCCATTGGGGAGGATGGACGGGAATGATGTTTACCAATCCATTGATGCGTGGGATCAGCCGTGCCGCTCGAGTTCTTCCAATCGATCAGTCCAGAAACCCTCTCTCAAGCTTGGCACTTGGCATTGCCGTCTTGAAACAAGGGAACGATCTTGTCTGGTTTCCAGAGGGTGAACGATCACTCAATGGAAAACTTCATGCGTTTCGCCCTGGTATCGGCTATTTATTGGCGACGGAACGCATTCCGATTGTCCCAGCCTGGATTACAGGAACCTATGAGGCGTTGCCTCGTCATCGATGGAGGCCACGGGTGAGTCACATAACGGTGCGATTTGGTAAAACCCTGTCGCCTCAAAACCTTGAAGACGCTGGCAAGGAATCGCAAACACCACAACAAATTGCTGATGCGCTGTATACTGAGATCTCAAACCTATCAGGTGACCGCCATGAGATCAGTCAAGATAAGAGAAGCACTAGAGGCTTATAGGATTTGCCTTAGACAATCATGCAGCACTCGAAAAAGCAATTTGACGAATTCTTGGCTTTCGTGCGATCGCGATCAATCACAAAAAGGAGAGTGCGATGTTGGAATTGTATCAATTCGAAGAATGCCCATACAGTACTCAAGTCAGAAAGAAACTGTCAGAATGTCAGATCGATTATCTTCTCAGAAATGTGTCACAGGACAAATCCAAACGAGATCGTCTGAAACGAGTATCCGGACAAGACGAGGTGCCCACCCTTATCGATTCCGATCGAGACCGAGTTATTAAAGGAGATGAAACGGAATTCATTCAATATCTTGAGAATCATTATGGCGGGAAGTCCTCATCGTAAGTCACGAAGACGTTTATTCTACATAGCTCGTGAATTCCGGTACATTTTATGGAGTGAAGAACGTCATGAATGACGTGTTGTTATAACGAGGACCTTATGAAGACAAGCAAGGAACATGCTGATGTTCTGATCGTTGGTGCCGGACCAACGGGTTTAACTCTGGCATGCGATCTCGCCAGACGAGGGATTGCCTATCGGATCATCGATCAAGACGAACAACCCTCCCAGCATTCCAAAGCACTCGCGATCCATGCGCGAACCTTGGAGTGCTTCGAACAACTCGGCCTTACCGACGAGTTGTGCCGGCGCGGACGAAAAATTCATGCACTCAACCTGTATGCTGATGGTCGACAAATCGCTCGATTGGATTTCCAACATTTGAATACGCCCTATCCCTTTGTCCTCGTGTTACCCCAACGTGAAACGGAAGGACTGCTCATAGAGCGACTCACATCACTAGGCGGCACGGTGGAACGACCGATTCGGTTGTCGGCCATCGAACGCCACCCGGAGAACATCACGGCCATAGTGCACGATATGAGGTCGGAACAACGAGAAGATCCCGTGTCGGCTTCCTGGTTAGTCGGCTGTGATGGGGCCCACAGTTCGGTGAGAACATGTCTGACACTTCCATTTGAAGGAGAACAATATGTGGAATCCTTTCTCTTGGGAGATCTGACGATAGAGGGTGACCTTCCGTCGGACGAAGGGCACATCTTTCTATCTCCCTCTGGTGTCTTATTCGCGATCCCTTTACCGAACCCCCATCGCTATCGAGTGGTGATCGATGCAACGCAAGAAGTTCCGCATCAAGTCGACTCGAAGCTTGTGGTTCAAGATTTTCAAGCTTCTTGGACGCACCGAGTGGGTAACGGACCAGGCAGTACGAGCAAGCTCAGTCAGCTCGTCTGGCATTCCCGTTTTCGAATCTCTCGTCGCCTTGTCTCAACTTATCGGAGGGGCCGCGTGTTCCTAGCTGGGGATGCCGCTCATATTCATAGTCCAGCCGGAGGGCAGGGAATGAATACAGGAATTCAAGATGCGTTCAACCTGGGATGGAAGTTGGCTCTTGTCAATCAAGGTCTTTCACCTGAATCGTTACTTGACAGTTACGAGGTAGAACGTCGCCCGATTGCGGCCTCTATCTTAGCAGGCACTCATTGGGGAACAAAAATGATGACGGTAGGTCATCCACTCATGCGATGGGGACGAAATCATCTAGCCTCCCTTCTCAATCAATTCCCTACGATCCAGGATCGTATCGTGAAAGCCGTTGCAGAATTGGATACTCGCTATCCAGGCAGTGACATTATAATCGACCAAATTTCTCACCATAATTGGGGCTTCTCTCGGAGAAAGAATCTATTTTCCAATCGGGAATCTAGACCTTGTGCAGGAGAACGCGCGCCAAATGTCATTCTTTCATCGAAAACTCCACACGAGTATCATTGCCTTTTTGATGTATTCCAACATCAACATCATACCCTGCTATTCTTCCAGGGTTTAAACAGAAATGCTCCAAGCATACAAGAATTCAATGCGCTTCACAGTGGGTTTGACACACGATTTAGCCATCTGGTTCATTCAGTGTTCGTCACGATCAATTCTATTCAGCCTCACATATCTGTTGCGTATATTCGAGACTCAAACGGAGTGGTGCATCGTCGATACGGTGCCGACCAATGTTGCGTCTACGTGATTCGTCCTGATGGATACGTGGGATATACAAGTCAACCAACTACGAGAAGATCCCTCGAAAAATATTTCTCTCATCTATTTCGCTAATCATTCATCGTAACCATATGATTCTAGGGTTTTGACCAGTCGTATATTTAAAAAAAAAGCAATAGGATAGTGAGATGCGTCAGGTCTTAGGCAACTCATGATGAACAGCCTACTCATCCATTGGAACGGGAGATGAATACAATGAAAAAGAAGACTCAACATCCTCTACCTCAAGATCAGTCAGCATCTGAACGCCCAAAAAGAAAAACCCTCTCTGGCGGCGATATGGACGCAACGGCGGACGTGGAACACTCGGGAGAAGAAGGAGTCGGGGGTTCTATGCTTACGCCAGATCAAGACGACATCGATGAAATGGGTGAGTCTGTGGGATTGACCTACGAAGATACTGAGCCGTTAGATGTGGGGAAAAAACGTGAGCGAGATGCTCAACGTTGGGAGTTGGATCCGGCTTCGTCGGAAGATTATGAGGAACGGACGAATCGCCTGCATTCTGATGAAAACGACTATTGAATGATCATGATCGAAGCAACATTAAATGAATATTCCCTATGCGTAAAGTCAGAAAATGATCAAGAACACAAGACTCGCAGTTCCGGCTCATGATGGATACATGGTGCTTTAAATTTTACCATTGGAATCGAAATGATCAACCTCGTCGAGAAGCGCTCTGCACGGTAGGTAACGGGTATTTTGCGACACGTGATGCTGCTGAAGAATCTTTTCCTGGTGAATGTCATTACCCCGGCACCTATCTAGCTGGCCACTACAATCAATTAGCCAGTGTGATTGCTCATCATGAGGTGATACACGAAGATATGGTGAATTGGCCGAACTGATTAAGTTTAACATTTAGCATTGATGGTGACGTATGGTTTGATTTGCAAAACGTCCACATAATGCATTATCAGCAAGTCCTTGATATGCACGCGGGAGTATTAACACGACACATCGTCTTGCGCATGCAATCAACCTTCATCTGGGAATATTGCATTGGACATTTACAGCAGAAAATTGGTCTGGCCGACTCGATGTCCGCGCGGCACTGGATGGAGGTGTGAACAATCAAGACTTAATTCAAAATTGTGAAACAACAGCAAAGCATTTTCGTACGTTTGAAACCGGAGTCACACCATCCCACCAGCTGTACCTGCTCGTGGAAAGCCAGCAGTCACATCTCCGTATGGCACAGATTCCCGACCTCTCAATAGGAAATTCTTCAATTTCACACACCCACATCAAACGGAAGCCCGATTGGATCGAAACACAGGCAACGGTCAATATCAATTGTCAGCAAGAGGTCACTGTTCAAAAAACAGTCGCTATCTTCACGACAAAGGACCGTGCGATAAGTAACCCTCTGCACGCAGCCATGGAGCCTGTCTAATGTCGGATCATTCCAGCAGCTTCTTGATTCCCATACTCAAGGCTGGAAACACTATTGGGATATAGGAGATATTGAAATTCAAGCCACTCCAAAAGCCCAACAGATTTTTCGTCTTCATCTCTTTCATCTTACCGCCTATGGTTCTCAGCCCTCATATCCATCTCGGAAAGACATTGAGCACGTCTTACGTTCGTCCTCCCTCACCACCCTCTCAATACAGAAATCATCATTCTGGTCCATCGATCGCCTTTTATAAGGAAATCGCACATTCCCACTCCCTACGACAAGGGTTTGTTCTAGTTCCGTTTTATGGCCATCGACCGCATACTTTCCCAGCGCACAGCCTCAACCCACATTTTCAACATGGATCGTAACCATGCGAGCAAAGAACATGGATGACGATCGGTAGTGAAGGAAGCCGATTGATTGACTCTTGAACAGCATCTTGACGAAGCGAGTAATGACTCACCCTTCATAAACGAGAGGATCACACAATGAAAAAAACAGCATCTGACGTCTTAATTGAACGACTCATCAATTGGGGCGTGAACGTCGTCTTCGGGCTTCCTGGCGACGGAATTAATGGCATCATGGAAGCCTTACGGACTCATCAGGATCAGATTCGGTTTATTCATGTGCGTCATGAGGAAGCCGCTGCCTTCATGGCCTGCGGCTATGCTAAATATACGGGTAAGCTCGGTGTTTGCCTGGCGACTTCGGGTCCGGGTGGGCTGCATTTTGCTTGTCCACTCTACGATGCCAAACTCGATGGGGCGCCGGTCCTCGCTTTGACTGGTCACCATTTCAGCGACTTGATCAATACACATTCACAGCAGGATGTTGATCTGACGAGAGTCTACGAAGATGTCACCGTCTATAATGCCCGCATCATGAGTGCCGCTCATGTTGAGCATATTGTCGATATTGCCTGTCGTACCGCACTCAGCTATCGCGGTGTCGCTCACCTGACCTTTCCGGTTGACCTGCAAGATCAAGAATCCGAGACCGGTCGAACGCCGCGAAACATTCCCCAACATTCCTCCCACGCAATTGCGCATGGCGCCAAACTCCCCGATGAACAAGAACTTCATCGTGCAGCAGACGTGCTCAATGCAGGAAAACGCATAGCCATTTTAGCCGGTGCCGGCGCGCTCCAAGCCACAGATGAACTTGAACAGGTTGCCGAAATATTAGGCGCACCAATTATCAAAGCCTTGTTGGGAAAAGCTTGTGTGCCGGACGACAGTCCTTACACGACAGGAGGGATCGGACTGCTTGGAACCCTTCCTTCTCAAGAAGCATTGGAAGATTGCGATACGCTGCTCCTCGTCGGCACGTCTTTCCCGTATATGGAATACTATCCGAAACCCGGACGAGCTCGAGCCGTCCAAATTGACCTCGATCCAGCACGAATTGGTCTTCGGTATCCCGTGGAAGTCGGCTTGGTTGCCGACAGTCAGCAAACCTTGCGGGCGCTCTCATCACACCTCAAACCTAATAAAAATCGGAATTTCTTGAAGCAAGCGCAGCAGAGCATGGAAGAATGGTGGGAGTTAATGGAACAGCGAGGAACCATGACCGACAAACCGATGAAACCACAAGTCGTGGCCTGGGAACTGGGGAAGCGCTTATCGGACACGGCCATCGTGGCGTGCGACTCTGGTACTATTACAACCTGGTGGGCACGTCAGATTAAGGTCAAACGCGGCCAGATGCACACCGTCTCCGGCACGTTGGCAACCATGGCCTGCGGTATGCCGTACGCCATGGCGGCACAAATCGCCTATCCGGACCGACAGTGCGTCGCGTTTGTGGGAGATGGCGGGTTTTCCATGCTGATGGCTGAATTTTCGACAGCAGTCAAATATCGACTCCCGATCAAAGTCATCGTGATTAAAAATAATACGTTAGGACAGATTAAATGGGAACAGATGGTGTTTTTGGGAAATCCCGAATACGGTTGCGAGCTGGAGCCAATAGATTTTGCCGCTGTTGCCAGAGCGTGCGGCGGGACAGGATTTACGATTGAGGATCCCGCAGATTGCGGACCTATATTGGATCAAGCGCTCGCCACGCCTGGCCCGGTCCTGGTTGACGCGATAGTCGATCCGTTTACACCGCCATATCCGGCTAAAATCAAGCTCAAGCAAGCCATGCATTTTGCCGAATCGCTGGCTCGCGGAGAACCCAATCGCATGAAAATTGCCTTAACATCATTATCCGATAAAGTCCGCGAAATGATCTAAAATAACAATATCAATATCATGCGGAGCATCCCAACTCTTTCATGTCCAGTGCGACGGGTCGACGTTTCGGCATATACGATCCCGACAGAGTACCCAGAATCGGATGGCACGTTGGCTTGGAAGGCAACCACATTAGTCTTGGTGGAAGTTTCCGCTGCGGGTCATACGGGAGTTGGATATACCTACGCGGACCTCGCGACAGCAATTCTTGTCAAAACAACTTTGGCGGAGGTAATCCAGGGGCGCGATGTATTCAGTATTCCAGAATGTTGGGAAGTCATGCGCCGCGCGGTTCGGAACATGGGAAAACCCGGCATTGCCTCGATGGCGATGGCAGCGGTGGATTCGGCCTTATGGGATTTAAAAGCGCGAGTGCTCGATCTTCCCGTCGTAACATTGCTCGGTGCTGCACGGGAAGGTATTCCGGTATACGGGAGTGGAGGCTTTACTTCCTATACTGTCTCGCAAGTGCAACGACAACTTGCAGAATGGGCCGACCAACAGGTGTCCAGTGTCAAAATGAAAGTCGGACGATCTCCCGACGATGATCGAGACCGGGTACGGGCGGCCCGAGAGGCTATCGGTCATGAGACCGAGCTATTTGTCGATGCGAACGGCGCGTATTCTCGGAAACAGGCCCTGGCCTTTGCCGAGAAATTTTTTGAAGAATCTCAAGTCTGCTGGTTCGAGGAACCAGTGTCGTCAGACGATCTGCAAGGCTTACGAATCATCAGAGAACGGGCACCAGCTCATATGGATATTGCCGCTGGCGAATGATGTGGAAAGGCCGAAAGGCAAGATATTCATGAATCATCAATGGATAATGCTTTGCATAACGTAGGCTCAAACCGTTTTAGCCTCTGTTACGTTCATTCTAGGACTTTTAGTCGATTTTCAGTCCATATTGGGAAAATATTTTTTATATGTCCACCACGCGAATCCCACTAGAAATAACGCTGCAACAAAATACGAAAGCGGTTGCATATATTGACTGACCTGCTCATAATGTTTTCCCAACCAGCGACCTGTATAGGCAAGGAATGTTGTCCATATTCCCGCCCCGCCAGCTGTCAAGAGAAGGAACGTTCCCATTGGCATATGACATGACCCCGCCGGGACCGATATCAGAGATCGGACTCCTGGCACCAGACGACCAAAAAAGACGGCCTTACGTCCATGACGTTGGAACCATGCACTGGCGTAATCAATATCGGCAGATGTCATCAACAGCCATCGACCATACCGGTCGGTCAGTTGTTTCAAGTACGTTTCATCAAAATGATGGCCCAGATAATAAAGTGGCAACGCCCCTAACACTGAGCCCAGTGTCCCTGCCAGCACCACCCCGATGAAGGTGAGTTCTTGGGTTGTCGTTAAAAAGCCTCCCAACGGCATAATGACTTCAGATGGGATGGGCGGAAACACATTCTCCAGAAACATCAACATGGTTAAGCCGGTATAGCCTAATCCATTCACCATTGATTTGACCCAGTCGATCATAGGGTAGTGTATCCGACTATATTGAATATTAAAACATTGTTTAAGTGGGCGGTTTCAAGCTCCAAGCATATCACAAACATGGATCGACTTTTTCGGTGTCTTCAAGGATTATGCCTAGTGTGACTATACTGCTTTTTCAGGTAAAAATGCTTTTGATACTTTTATGACTCGAAGGCGTTGACCACATCACAGAGTACAAGAAAGGAGATTGAATGAACCAATCATCCTCTCGTCCACGGAATTCAAATGACACATCCGCTATGCCGTCGTGGGATTAGGATATATTGCGCAGGTTGCCGTCTTACCAGTTTTCACGCATGCGAAGAGCAATTCGCGTTTGACCGCCTTAATCTCCGATGATCCAACGAAGCTTGCCAAATTAGGGAAACAATATGGTGTGTCGCAAACGTATTCCTATGACGAATATGATGAATGCCTTGAAAGCGGGGAAATCAACGCGGTCTACATCGCCCTTCCCAATCATCTGCATTGTGAATTCACCGAACGCGCAGCACGAGCTGGCATACACATCCTTTGCGAAAAACCCATGGCGATGACGGAATAAGAATGTGAGCGTATGATTCGATCCGCTGATCACCACCGCGTCAAGCTCATGATTGCGTACCGTCTGCATTTTGAATAAGCAAATCTAGAAGCCATAAAAATTGTGCAATCCGGAAAGCTCGGAAATCCTCGTTTCTTCGATTCGATCTTTTCACAGCAGGTTGTGAAAGACAACATTCGTGTACGGAAACAAACTGAGGGCGGTGCTCTGTGGGATATTGGCATTTATTGCATCAATGCAGCCCGTTATCTGTATCAAGCAGAAACTTTGGAAGTCATGGCATTCACGGCCACAACCGACCAAGAGCGGTTTCAGGAAGTCGAAGAAATGACCACTGCGATTTTGCGTTTTCCAGAAGACCGATTGGCGACCTTCACCTGTAGTTTTGGCGCGTCGGACATTTCGGAATACCGTGTGACTGGCACGAAAGGAAATTTGCGACTGACATCAGCCTATGAGTACGTGCAACCTATCACGCAGTATCTAACGGTCAATAATAAGTCTCGTACTCGAACATTTCCGAAACGCGATCATTTTGCCCCACAATTCATCCATTTTTCAGATTGTATTCACCGAAACATCCCGCCCGAACCTGCCGGCGACGAAGGACTCATTGATGTTCGGATCATCCAGGCGCTCTATCAATCAATTGCTCAAGGACGGCCCGTCTGCCTTCAGCCTTTAGAGCGCAAGCGGCGCCCCGCATTATCCCAAGAAATTCGGCGACCATCCGTCAAAGAGCCTCGACTCATTCATGCCGATAGCCCATCGGGTTCCGGATAAGTGGCCAGCATTGACAAGCATGCGGTGAGCCGCCTCTAGGACTTACATCGAGCCGTATCGACCTCAAGCACGTATAGCATTAGCGCGTATACGGTCCTCCCTTTCGACCCCGGTCTTTTCGGAGGGCGATGGCATGGCCATTGGCTTTCATTTTCGCAATCACCCGATCTCCCCTTTCAATGCCTGCATCAAGTAAGGTCCTATCATCCACACGTAAACGTATACGATTACCATCGACAGTATTTAACAAATACTCATTTTCTTGCCGTCGTAGAAGTGTGCCCATTACCGTGTGTGCCATATGATTCTGTCTTGTCCGGTTCCGATCACTATAATACCGGTCATATTGCTGTTGGTTGCGTTCATAACCGTTCTGATCATCACGTTCATCATAATAAGGACCAGTGTACTCTTCCCTCTGCCGAGACTCCCAGTAACGATTATGATCATCAAAACTCCGGTACCGAGGTGATGGGAGATTTTGAGAAATGGCCCGGTCCGGATCCCATTCCGCTCCTCGGCTATAATCACTTCGGTCCGAAGAACCAGCTATGGCTGGAGATCCCATCATGAGTCCCATTGAGACGGTCGTGACAAAAATTATGTAGTTTTTCATAAAAACCTTCCTCCTGTTTTCACGTATTGGGTTAACGAAAGAGCGTGACCATGACCAAGATACGCGTTCTAAAAACGTGCAATTTCAACGAATAAAGCCATCGGTTAATTCATGCACCGATGTGGTCGTTCCTTCTGGTGTGACGTAGACTTCAACATTCTCCCCTACCTCAAAATCCTTTGCAGCTTCCTCTGTACGTCCCGGCATCCGCACTCGAACTTCTTCACCGTTTGGCTTTTTGATGACTAAGGTATTCTCTTCGATTTCAAGAATTTCTCCTGTAATCGTACCTGCGGCTAGTGAGCTGATATCACTCTCTGTCTCCGCACTCGCTATGATGCTGCTGAACGAGACCGGGGCTAGAAGCAGGCTTACAATAAGTGCTCGTACAATCACTCCACCATATTGTTCACTGACGTTTTTCATATGAGTACCTCCTTTAAATTTTCACACATAATTAATTGGCTTCCCGAATCATATGCGTTCTGATTTCCTAAAAAGAATGCATACGTCAGGACGACGGCAATTGTGATGTGTTTAATATACATGTGAGCCTCAGGATGCCAACTGCTAGAAACCCTTGAGATAACATTTGGAAATTCTCACGTATTTTTTCTGTGCCATCCAAGAATTGCCGACGTGACATGCCCCGCATTGAATACGACCCCTTTTTCCCATAGCTCCTGTTGCGCCTCATCATGATTCAAGGGTTATTTCCAGTATGAACACGTCATTGTTTACGCTACAAATGAGCGGTCAGTATTCATGTCTTTCTAGGAGCTGGGACTATGGCGAAAGTCGCGATTAATGGATTAGGACGAATCGGACGAGCGACGTGTAAGTTAATACTTGATGATCCAACATTGGAACTTGTGGCCATCAATGATCTGGCTGCACCAGAAGAGCTTGGCTACCTTCTGCAATATGACACCGTGTACGGTCGATATGAAAAACCGATTATCGCTGAAAAGAATCGTTTAATTATCGATGGATTATCCTACGCTTGCTTGAGCGAGAAAGAACCCAACAAGCTACCCTGGAGGAAGCTCGGAGTGGATCTTGTATTTGAATGTACGGGGATCTTTAACCAGAAGGAACAGCTCGAATCACACCTACATGCTGGAGCTAAGAGGGTGATCATATCGGCACCAATCCAAGAGGAAAGCATTCCAATGGTCGTTCATGGCGTCAATCGGCCCGATGAAAAAGACGCGATCATCTCCTGTGCGAGTTGCACGACCAATTGCATCACGCCAATAATCGAAATTCTGGGACGACATCTTGGACTGAAAAAAGCCGCACTGACGACAATCCACGCCTATACTGCTACACAATCGTTGGTTGATGCTCCGAACAAAAAGCTCCGACGAGGTCGTGCGGGTGCAGAAAACTGCGTCCCTTCGTCGACAGGGGCAGCAAAAGCTACAACCCACGTATTACCTCAATATCAGGATAAATTTGATGGTTTGGCCATACGAACACCCATCCCCGCAGGATCGCTCGCTGATATCGTCAGCGTAACAGAGCGATCCACAACTGTTGAGGAAGTCAATAACATTTTTAAAGATGAAGCGTGCAGTGATCGTTATCAAGGAATTCTGAGTGTGACAAAAGATCCCATTGTGTCTTCTGACATTATTCGAGAACCCTATGCGACTATCATTGATTTGGAACTCACAAAGGTTATCGATGGTGATCTCGTAAAAATCATGAGTTGGTATGACAATGAATGGGGGTATGCCTGTCAAATGGTGAGAGAGGCACGTCGTCTACTCACTCTTGCTGAACCATCACTTTCAACGGCGGATGATCTGAAATGACACGAAACAAGCGTAGACCAAAGACCGGAGTCAATGCGTAATTGACAATGTCACAACGGAAATTGTTGCTACCAGAAGGGAGGTGTCATCATGATTGCGGTAGATATTCTTATCGCCTTGAGCATCACGTTGATATTAACCGTGTTTTTCTCATTAGTCTTGGGTAGGCGTGGGCCGTGGGCAAGTTTTCCGTTGTTTTTTTTAGTGTTATTTCTTTTAACGTGGGCGGGTGGCGCATGGGTTATGCCAATTGGGCCAACGATTGGAGGAGCATATTGGATGCCATTTTTTATCGTCGGACTCATTTTTGCCATTCTATTAATCGCAGCCGCTCCTCCTCCGCCTGCGTTGCGAACTCGACCAAATACTTCGATGACCGACGATCAAGAAATCGGTGCGATTGTGGTCGTCGAAACATTTTTCTGGATCATGGTGATCGGTCTGATCACGATTATTGCACTTCGGTATATATTTTGATTACTTTTTCTGTTTTCCACAAATTAAAGGAGTGCACATGTTATTCCTAAAATGGGCTGCTATTTTCTTTGTGATCGCAGTCATTGCTGCGGTGTTTGGCTTCTCGGGCGTTGCCGCGGGCGCAGCAGATATTGCGGAAGTCTTGTTTTATATCTTTCTAGCGATTTGCGCCGTCTTATTACTGATTGGTGTCATAGCGGTAAAAAAACTGACATGACTCAAGGTAAATGATGTGTACAACACTGAGGTAAATTCCCGACACATCATCATTCTTGTGTAGGGAGGCCCCCAACACATGCCGTCTGGAAGGTGAGCGATGAAACGGGATATTATTGTGATTGGCGCATCTGCGGGTGGCGTTGAGACCCTTACTTATTTATTTAGTCAACTCCACGCTCCATTGGAAGCAGCGATTGCGGTTGTTCTTCATCGTCATCCATTCGCGAGCGTGAACTTGGCCACGGTGCTCGGTCGCCATACTTCCTTAGAAATAATTGAGGCCACAGATAACATGTCCTTCCAAAACGATCGAATTCATCTTGCTCCACGTGATCATCATCTCTTATTAGACACACAGCATATTTTGAGACTTGACCACGGACCGAAGCAGCATTTTACAAGGCCCTCAATAGACGCACTATTTATAAGTGCAGCCAGGCACTATCGTCATCGAGTCATTGGACTGGTTATGACTGGAGGAGGAAAAGATGGCACAGCCGGGTTAAATGCAATCAACGAACATCATGGCATCACCTTGGCCCAAGATCCAGATGAAGCTCCAAAACCCTCAATGCCAAGACATGCCGTCTTTTTTGACCATGTCGAACAAATCGTTCGAGTTAACGAAATACCAACGGCGCTTGCCGAGTTCACAAACAGACAAGGTGAAGCACATTGAACCAACAGTTCAATTCTTAAGTTGGTACGACCGGCCAACATGCGGCTAATTGCTCATGATCATTCGACAAGTCCTCTCGGACACTGTTCGCTGCATGTTTCCATAAGCGACGATTGAGAAGAAAGGATAATTCATGGATCAGAAAACAGTTCAAAAAACCGAGTTGATTATTTCTCGAACCACGATTCAGGCGATCCTGGAAGCCCAGGAAGGTTTCTGTATCACGATTTATCTCCCCACTCATCAAGTCGGACCAGACACTGAACAAAATCCTATTCGTTTACAAAATCTTCTTCGTGATGCTGAAAGTCAATTAAGGAGTCGTGGTCTTCGAAAACCAGAAGCAGCGGCGCTACTTGAACCCGGGCGTAAGCTGGTACAGGACCAGGAATTTTGGGAACATCAACACGCTGGCTTGGCGTTATTCTTATCGGATACAGCATTCCAATTCTATTGTCTTCCATTATCGTTTGAAGAGAGAGTGTCTGTCGGAGAACGATTTTATTGTAAACCGCTTCTCCCCCTCTTGAGCGGCGATGGCTTGTTTTATGTATTAGCCTTGAGCCAACAGACGCGACATCTCTACGAATGTAGTCGTTATAGCGTGCGGGAGTTAGTTCTTGAAGGAATCCCTCATAATCTGAAGCAGACTTTGCCAAATGAAGACCATGAAGAACAATTACAATTTCATACAGGTGCTCCGAACGCAGACAATCGACGTGCGGCCATGTTTCATGGACAGGGAGCTGGCGATAATGACACAACAGAACGAATTGTTCAATATTTTCAGCAGGTGGAAGCCGGCGTTTTTGAAGTCCTGAAAGATCAACATGCTCCGTTGCTCCTTGCGGCTGTCGACCATTACCACTATCTTTTTCACGAGATCAACCGTTATCCCCATCTCATGAAAGAAGGCATAACAAAAAATGCTGAAGAACTTTCTCCGGATGAGATTCAGGAACAAGCCTGGCCTCTCGTTCACCCTCTGTTTGAGCAAGCCATTATTGCTGCCAAAGCTCGATATCAGGATCTGGTTGGCACGGGACAAACCTCCAATCAGATATCGGATATTGCGCTTGCGGCTGTGCATGGACGGCTCGATGTCCTATTTGTTATAGCATCCGCGGAAGAGTGGGGTGTTGTGGACCTCGTTCATAATACGGTAGAGATTTCTCAGAACAAAGAAGCTGAAAGTCAAGAATTGCTGGATTTTTCAGCGATTCATACTTTAACTAAGGGCGGCAGCATCTATGCGTTGAGTCAAGAGGACATGCCCGAAGACTGCACCGCCGCGGCCATTTTCCGATATTGAATACACTGAATCGTCGTATTCGATTTAGCCAGTTCGCGAAAAATGGATCGACTTGAACCGCGGGCAGAAAAAGGACGACCTCAGCAGGCGTTGGATTGTGTATAACTGATAACTGTGGGCATGTATGATTTACACATCATCACTCTAAGGTTACGCATAGAAAACAACACGCGTATAGAGGCAAAGATTTTTTCGCATGTTTATACCAAAAGGAGGGATTAAAGATGCAAGCCATTTCACGAGCACAACTCTATAACAAAATGCTGCAAAATGATTCGATGACCGTGGTTGAGGTACTTAGTCCTGAATCATACAAAGAATTTCATCTTCCTGGTGCTGTGAATGTTCCAATGAATGAAAGCTTTGAAGATCACATTCAACAAATGGTTTCGAATAAAGGTGAGGAAGTTGTTGTGTATTGTCAAAACTCCGAATGCACGGCCTCACCAGAGGCGGCCGAGAAAATGAATCAGCTTGGTTATCAGCACGTCTATGATTATGAAGCTGGGAAAGATGACTGGGGTGCTGCTGGCCTCCCTCTCGAAAGATCCGTGTCGCATGAAATGGCACCTCAGTAGGTCAATGCTGTAGTTGCATGATGCAGTTTGATGAGCAATCCATGATTGACTCCCATTCACTGCGTAGTGTTCTGTGAACGTTGAACCTGCGCTTTCCGGATAAGAATCAAAAAACAACGATGTATCGTCAAGGAGGGGGTAATGGAAATTCCGCTAGAGATCACGTATCGGAATGTGGAGAAAACGGAGGCATTAGAGACATTGCTTCGAAACAAGGTTGTGTCTCTTGAAAAAGTCTGTCAGCATCTTAGCAGTTGTAGAATTGCCCTGGAAAAAGCGCAACATGAACATGCCGGGAATCCCTATCGTGTTCGTATCGACATGACTGTTCCGCCAGGCCATGAGTTGGTTGTGACTCGAAATCCTGGGGAGGGGCGGTATTCGGAATTACCACCCATTATCCGAAGTGCATTTGAGGCAGCCAAACGGCAGTTAAAAAAACTTGTTGATCGTCAACGGCAACATGTCAAATCACACCCAGAACAAGATCTGGTGGGGTTCGTGAGCAAGCTCTTTCCAGAAGAAGGCTATGGGTTTTTGACGAATACGGAAGGCAGCGAAATATATTTTCATAAAAACAGTGTGCTGCAAGAGGATTTCGATCGATTGGAAATTGGAACTGGGGTACGATTTGTCGAAGAAATAGGTCATAAAGGCCTCCAGGCCAGCACGATTCAGTTGGTTGACAAACCTGGAGTGCGTGTAGGGAAATCATGAAACATTTCAATGTGACACGATATGCCTGTCCCAAGAAAAACATTCTCATAATCTGTGCACATTACACAGCATGAGCCGAGGCAAAATCTACATTGGAACGTCAGGCTGGTCCTATGACGATTGGATAGGAAATTTTTATCCAGATGATCTAAAGAAAGACCAGGTGTTACCTTTTTATGCGAACCTATTTGATACCGTGGAAGTCAATAATAGTTTTTACCATCTTCCAGACAAGAACACGGTCAAACGCTGGTGTGCGCTAACGCCAAAAAACTTTATCTTCTCCTGTAAGGCTAGTCGTTTTATTACCCACATGAAAAAACTCAAAGACCCGAAAGAAGGATTGAGACATTTATTTGACTCAATAAACTTTTTCGGAAACAAACTTGGTCCTATTTTATTTCAGTTGCCGGGCAACTGGCGCTTCGATAAACAGCGGCTTAAGATGTTCTTGCATACCCTGCCTCCTGAGTATCGCTACACATTTGAATTCCGCGATCCACGTTGGCTGTGCCAGGCAGTGTATGACCTGTTGGCTCAGCATAATTGTGCATTGTGTGTGTATGATTATAAAGGCTATCGTTCTCCGGATACTGTGACGACCGATTTTGTGTATCTCCGGCTCCATGGACCACACCCGACGCCGTATACCGGCACCTATGACGGCCGCACTCTGTCAGGCTATGCGAAAAAAATCAAACGATGGGCCGATGAAGGAAAGACGATCTACTGCTACTTTGATAATGATCAGAAATCCTGTGCGCCTCACGATGCACAAAAGCTAAGAAACAGCTTAAAGGTTCTTCGGTAAGGCCGAACAACAAACATGGTCATTCTGACAACGTTTGGATTGTGTTTCGTCTTTGGTTTTCGGACTTTGGCACTCGAGTCAGTAATTCGAGTAAATGGCCACCCAAATCACGAAAATATACGCCTCGTCCCTCGTTCCAGTGATTCAATTGATGATTGTCCGTATTCCAAGGGTCACTTCCATAGGGGATTTGTAACTCTTTAATTCGCTTGAAAATTTCGTCAAACTTTTCGTCGCTGACGTGGAATGCATAGTGGTGAGAATCAAAGGACTCGTCGTCATCAAAATCTAGCGTCAGCGTCTCATTCACGTACACCGGAGCAAAGTGTCCGGTTGGACCGTCATACGGTAATCCAAAAACTTGTGCAAAAAAACGGGCTGATGCGTTCTTATCATGTGCAGGTACAATAGTGTGATTTAGTGTGATAGCCATGACTCAGTATCCCCCTGTATCACGATGTTGTGCTGACAGATTGGCCGAAATATAGATCGTATGACTCCTTAATGGAGAGTATTTATTTCATACTGCTTTGCTTCTTGCAAGTCTGCTAGTAACGCATCAGCGTGACTCCACTGACGAAGCAATTCGGTGTAGAAGTGAGTCGCCTCATCGCTCTTTCTGTTCTTCACGGCGGCGCGTGCTAATCCTAATAACGTACTCGCACGGTTTGGATGTCTTTTCAAGGAAATCGAAAATTGTTCCGCCGCCTTCCTGGGTTGGTCTGCATGCAACAATATTTCACCGAACAATTCAAATGTTGGTTTGCTGACTGAAGGTGGTCCTGATGGTGGTGGCATTGTTTCCGACAGCCTGGTCGCTTTCTGCATGAGTGTGATGGCCTTGTTAAACTCATAAGCCTGAATGTCGAGGACCGCCTCAATTTCTAATACTCGAATCTGGATGTACTTTGCCTCTTGAACGATGAAGGGCTCGGGGCTATCAGCGAGTTGCTCACGAATGTGGTCTAACTTCGCGAGACTCTCGTTCGCCCCGACGGAATCTGTCATCGCGGCAGCCATGCCACGAGTGTACAGGATCGGAATTTGAGCAGCCGCCGCATACGCATTGAATGAGGCAGGCATGTCAATCGTCGCCACCTCAATTTCCGTCTGACCCTCTTGTAAGTATGACTCAACGGCTCCCCAGTTTTTCGTTTGCAACGCAAAATCGGAAATCATCCTGGCATGCGTCAATAATCCAAAGCTAAAATCTCTCGGATTATCCTTTGAAAAATGCGCAAGGCTTTGATGCATCACCATGACCAATTCTTCAGCTTGTTGATAACGGCCTTGCTGCAGATACACATACATCAGCCAATGCAGAGTATGGTAATCCCTCTTGCTGAGTGAAAGATTTCGTTGTTGTACCCACTGATTTGAAGCAGCCCATGCTGCCTCGTTCGAGGCGGCAGCTTGCGGCCACATACCAAGCTGCAAGAAAATATGCGATGGCATGTGCAGAGCGTGGGGCGCGTCTGGAGCAATCTTGGCATAACGTTCCGCCGCATCTAATGCCAAATGGGCGTGTTGAGGATCGTCATACGCGTGAATGATATAGTGTGCCGCACCTGGATGATTCGGGTGGTCTTGATACACACGTGATGCGATGTCCGCGGCGTGTAGCCGAGTGTTTTCAGCATCTGAATGTCCGGTTTTGACGGTGCCAAGAAGAGCGAGTGCGTAAAACAGCGCCGCTTCTGAATCAGATGGATAATCTCGAGAAATGTTCTCCATGACGTCAGCATAGGCACGGTCACGCGTAGGCTTGTCGCCTTTTCCATACAAGATCTCTGTGGCGTGCAGCCAGGCACGTTCACGCGGTGTGACGTGTGGCAGGTTCTCGATCTTCGCAATCACATTGCGTGCTGCTTCGGTCTCTTGCGGATCGTTCCACACCGGGTGGTTATGCGTCATCGCCTCTCCCCAATAGCCCATCATGAAATCAGGTTCCAGACGTGTTGCAGCACGAAATTCATCGAGCGCTACGGGGTACCAAAAGGAATGCAGGGCGGCGACGCCCCGTAAAAAATGCCATTGAGCCTCACGTGAACGGGCTGAGGTTGGAAAGTTAACCGTACCTAATTGCTCCTGTGGCGATGCGTTCTGTTGGAGCGCTTCCCTCTGCTCCGTTTGTGGTGTCGAAGTGCATGCGACTAATGTCGTCATCACAACGGCGAAGAAGAGAACAGTCAGTCTGCCCGAATATCGCTTGATCATCAGTACCCGTCCCATGTATCACTCTCTGATAGATTGTTTAGATTCTGACGTGCACCTCTTACATGCTCCCGTTTCACATCACTCCAGCAATAAGGATCATTTCAGAGTCATCACGACACGATGAATGGACATCGCCTTAGGGTTGCTCGTTCAATACTGGCGCTTCCATGCGTTCTTTAAAGTGCTGCAAATCTTCGACAATCTTGGCTTTTGGATCTTGCCCCAATACCTTGAGAATGGTTGATCCGAGCCGCCCTGCAGGAGGGACGTATTGAAGCGTGACGGTTACTTGAGTCTGATTTCCATCCGGCATCGTCTCAAACACGACTGATCCGGCATGATCGATATCCGAGTCTTGCAGCGTACTCCAGCCAATTCGTTTATTGGGCACTTCATTAATAATTTTGGCGTCCCATTCGATTGTGGGACCACCAGATACCGTTTCGATCATCCAATGGGAGAGGTGCTCATTGATTACGTTTACTGAATGTATATGCGTCAGAATCGACGGGAGGTTTTCAATATTACGCCAAAATTGATACAGATCAACTGCTGGACGTTGAACAAGAATTGATTCTTGAATTTTAATGGCTTGCTCTGTATTCACTTTTCGACGGCCCAATAGATTCGTGTTTGATTGCTGTCCATGATTCATGTCAGAGGAACAGTCAACAGAGCAATACCTCTTCACTCCTTCGAAGAACAACACCGCTCCCACGCCCGAAAATATATTCCCCATACCCGATCGTCGCATGGCTGGAAGATAACTGGATATAAACATGCCACCGCCGAGCAGACAGGAAGCCACACTTCGTATTTCTTCCCTTTCCTGGTACTCAGTACTGGCCTGTTCTTCCGTCCAATCTAAATCTTGAGTGTAGGGGTGATAGGGTTTTCTTCCACTCCATATTGTCATTGTCATTCTCTCCTTTCACATAATCAAATATTGTGTGTCTGGCCACTTCTCGATAAAGATGTAAAAGTGATTTTTTACGCATCTGTAAGAGAAAGCTTACGTAAAAAATTATACACCGCTGATCTTAATCGATTCCATGACTCGTTGAATACTATGAACAACCCTAGCACAGAGAAAACGTCCAGACGATGGCCGTGATAGTTTTCAGCACAATCAGCAAACACTGAGTGTTCCGCAGGTACAATCCTCAATCTTCAAGTTCGATTGACTTTTCTTTCACTCTAGGGTTCTCTTCAGGTTTCAGAACCACTGATTATTGTTACGTTCAATGGTGATTGCGTGTACATGGCGTATCGTGCAGGCTCGTGAGGTTTGCACGCGATGTTCAAAGCGAACGAGCGAGATGGTTTTGGATTCCGTGAGGTGCCCTGTTTTCGACGGCAATCTATGACAAAGAAACCATACGACATCGTGATTATCAGCGGTGACCCTGGCGGTGGAACCACCTTTACGCCGATTATCAATTATCCGGAAGTGGCGATTCTTGGGCTGGGGCGTGCCCGCTTGCAACCGGTGGTGTGTGGCACGATGGAACACCCACAGATGGACCCACGTTTCATTCTTCCGAATTCTTTTGCCTTTGACCACCGAGTCAATGACGGCGCCGACGCGGCGCGATTCGTACACACGTCATCACCACCATTACAGACCCCGAAGCATTTACATTGGCCATTTAAGTGAGACAGGAAGGAAGAAGGCACTCATGAACGTCTCGACGAAGACGAAAACCGACAATACGGCTAAGCCATGGGGGCAATGTCACAGGTTGATTGATCTGGCTAAACATGTATCACCCATTCGCACGGCCGTCGTTTGGCCTGTGGATGTTCTTTCCTTACGTGGGGCGGTCGAAGCCGCACACGAGAAACTTATTGATCCCATCTTAATCGGCGACGAACAGGCCATTCGGAACGTGGCGGCAGAGCATGGCATTGATCTGAGGGAATACGAATTATATGACGCGTCGACCAGCACGATTGCTGCGAATGCGGCGGTGGAGTTGGCTCGTACGGGAAAAGTCGCATCGCTCATGAAGGGAGCCCTTCAGACAGAAACGCTTCTCCGCGCCTTGATCGACGCAGACAAAGAATTGGTCGACGAAAGACGAATGAGTCATGTTTTTGTGATGAATGTCCCGTCGTATCCGAAGCCGCTATTCGTGACTGATGCCGCGATTAACATATATCCGGACCTGGATGATAAACGTGATATCGTCCAGAATGCCATTGACATGGCCCGAGCACTGGACATTGAGACCCCCAAGGTGGCAATTCTGTCTGCTATCGAGACGGTGTCATCTAAGATCCGTTCGACGGTTGAGGCAGCAGCCCTATGTAAAATGGCCGAGCGTGGTCAGATTACCGGCGGTATACTTGACGGACCATTGGCCATTGACAACGCAGTTTCGGAAGAGGCCGCTCAGGTGAAAGGGATTACTTCCTCTGTCGCAGGGAATGCCGATATCTTGGTCGCGCCTGATTTAGAAGCCGGGAATATCCTCGCCAAGCAACTCGAATATCTGGGTGGAAGCTGTGCCGCCGGCATTGTGTTAGGCGCTCGTGTGCCTCTCATTCTGACGAGCCGGGCAGATGAATCGCCTGCCCGTATAGCCTCTTGCGCGTTAGCCGCTTTACTTGTTGAGCATGCGAAACGCGAAGCGTCTTAAGGACCATGTGGAATGGGAGGATTGATCTTGTGAAGACTCATGCGGCGATCCTTCCATCGCCCTATTTTTAACGGTACGAAACTGATAACGTCCGATCTCTCCGTGTCCGACTCCATGACGGCCTTTCCTATCCAGGCATCAAACAAATCTACATGAGACTCAAGGCTTGGAGGAATAGACCCATGGTGAGAATCAAGACGTAAGACAAAACATCTATTGCTCCTGTCACCTCAAAATACTCCTGATCCAGTTGTTTCGCACAGCAGGGAACAATAAATAGATGATACAACCGCAAAACTGGTCATTTTCTCTCAGTCTCCTGCTTTTTCTGATTTCGACATCCATCATCGGGGTGGTCGGATGGCAGCTCACGAGACTCGTCGATCGGTTGGCGGCTCGAACTGGCCTTGGCGAAGCGGTATCAGGTGCGATCTTTCTCGGTGTCAGTACGTCATTACCGGGAATTGTCACCTCTGTTACAACTGCCTTTGGAGGACATGCAGAATTTGCCGTCAGTCATGCGTTGGGTGGTATTGCAATACAAACCGCCTTTCTTGCCGTGGCTGACATGACGTACCGCCGTGCGAACCTTGAGCATGCAGCAGCGTCACCTGTCAATTTGATGAACGGCGTGCTTCTGATCACCATGCTCTCATTGATTCTGCTTACGATCGTTGGACCAGAATTTAGCGTATGGGGTACGCATCCTGCCACCGCACTCATCGTCGCGGTCTATCTGTTTGGTCTACGGCTCGTTCAGCATTCACACACAGATCCCCTCTGGAAGCCTAAGCTCACATTTGAGACGAAAGTTGACATACCGGAAGCAGACAGCCTGCAGGAAAGTTTACTAAGGTTATCCTTTCTGTTTACATCTTGCGCTCTCATCGTGGGGTGCGCTGGCTGGATTTTGGCACGAGCCGCCATTTCTCTTGTGAATCATACCGGCCTTTCGGAAACCATCGCAGGGGGCCTCTTCACGACGGTCAGCACGTCGTTGCCTGAGTTGGTGACGGCCATAGCGGCCGTGCGAAGTGGCGCACTCACTTTAGCGGTGGGTGGAATCATCGGAGGCAATACCTTCGATGTCCTTCTCGTGGCAATTTCTGATGTTGCCTATCAAGAGGGGTCCATTTATCATGCTATAACAGACAAACAAATCTACTTGATGGCCTTAGCCATCCTGATGAACAGCATCCTTCTACTCGGTCTTCTGCGGCGAGAAGAACACGGCATTGCGAACATTGGATTTGAAAGTATGTTGATTTTGCTTGCGTATGTTGGTGGGATGACACTGCTCTTTCTTACCTGAACAGCATGGCCTCACGATGATGAGAGCGTTGTCACGACATTGCTCCATGGGCGGCTAGTGAAAGGTCATTTGTGCATCAAAGCCTAGATTGAAGCTTTGCGGACACGCGCACAGGTATTATCTTACGTGAATCCCACTCTTGCATGATAACGCGATCTGTTCATGACACCTGAATTCCAATGCGGTACCAGAGCGTCACGCATATTCCTGCAACTATTCGATCCTTGAGAGGTTAGGTCGATTGATGCGGAACAATGACAGATATCCTTGCGCTCTTACGCTTAATGATGAGGTGATTTTTCCATGTCTTCCATACGTTCTCGGAGAATTGATCGAAACTGCTCATATTGATCCTTTGTTAATACTTTTTTTAGCTGCAAAAGCGAATCTATGCGCGCCATCGTCAAATCAGATTTAATCTGACCAATCGCTTGGGATTTGTCTTCCAACGCGGACCGATCTGGGTCTTCGTTTTCTAATATTCGAGCGAGATCGACTTCAAGAGCTCGAATATCGGCATTATGTGAAATAACCATTTTGCGATAGTCGGTTTCCATTTGGTGCAGGGTTTCTTTCTGGTCATCATCGAGACCCAGTTCTTCTTCAAGAGCAGGAGAAAATTTTCCATGATGAAAACTTTCATGATGCTTTGAGTCGTTTGGATAACTCGACATGTCTCCGTGTCCGGTTGAAGAGGTATTCTTATAGTGGGACGAAGAATCCGAGCCATGCGAACAGGCCGAAACCAACAGACATATTGCCAGAATACAAGAATGCACGCAGCGACCATTGAGCCAGGTTAATTGTTGACGAGACTTCAGTGACATGGTGTTTCTCCTCCATTAATAACTCTCAAACGTTATCGGTACCTTTTTGATCTTGATCAATCTCGTGCTTCATTTTTCTGGTCTGTCTGTTGATTTTGAGGATACTTCTTGAATGCTCGCGTGTCTCATTCCCAACAGGTAATGGCTCAGCTTAGCACGCTTATGGTCAAAACAGGAGCTGATTTTGATGTCACGATTTTGGGTGTTTAACAATTTTCCATTTAATTCATAGAGATCAAAATATCCGGAGATGGTCCAACAGGAAAATCGGCGCACAAAAACCACCCGACTAGCATCCCTAATAAAAAAATTAAACCTGTCCTCGACCATTCCCACAGCATAAATATTTTCTTTGTTCAGTGATATTCGCCAAGTTTAGGTTACTACTCAATCTTCGACTGAAATACTCGTGTTTTTTACACCAGCGTTTTTGTACATTATCAACCAAATAACCTATTCAACAACTGAATAAAACCCTAGCATGAAAAAAATGTTCAGATGATTTAATGAGACGATCGTGAATCCAAATACGTTCCAACCAGGGCGGGGAGAGGCTCAGGATACGCCTAGGCGGAATCAACGGTTTGAAGAATGGTGTTAAGCAAAATGTCCACAGGACCGCTTTTGGTTAACAAGTCACTCGCGCCCGCCGCTTTCATCGATTCACGGACCTGTGATTCATCCTGCATTGACAGTCCGATCACACTGATGGATGGCCATGCTTGCTTAATACGGCGAGTGGCTTCGATTCCGTTCATCACGGGCATATTGACATCCATCACCACGACCTTTGGTTGAAACTGTCTGGCTTGTTCGATGGCTTCTTGTCCGTTTCCTGCCACTGCGACGACTTCCAACAGATGATGGCTTTCAATTAACGTCCGCAGGCCTTCCCGCACCATAGCATGATCATCGACTAACAGCACGCGAATGAGGCTTTCTTTCCGCCTCGTTGACTGAGGAGGATGAGGCTCTATCTCCATGTCGTCAGATTTACGATCCGGCCTCTGTTTCGTTGCGAGCGGAAGAACCAGGGTTGCCGTGCACCCGAGTCCGGAAGCTGACTTCAGTTCGAGTCGACCCCACATACCTTCCAACCGTTCTTGAATGCTAAACAACCCGAAATGTTCGGGTGCCGATGTATGGGAAGGATCAAGGATGGCAAGGTCAAAGCCAGAGCCTTGATCGCACACCGTCACGATCAGTTCCTGGTCTGTCGTCACGTGAACTTCAACACTTGCCTGATCGGTATTGGCGTGTTTGACAACATTCAATAACAGTTCTCGCACCGCGTGATACATCAATACGGATTCATTTTCATCCAATTGAAAATCATGGTCTAAAATCAGAACATCCACGTGTAAATCATATTGCCTCATTTGGTCGGCCAACCATTGGAGCGCCTTGCACAACCCGAATTCGTACAGCATGGTCGGACTCAACTGGGCAATCAAATTTCGAGTATATTCGAGTGACTGATGAAGAATTTCATCAATTTCGTTGAGTAATGGCAGCGTGAGGTCCGACGAAAAGTCCTTCGCTTTCGTAAGTTTAATTCGGCTGGCCACCAGCATTTGGGCCAAATAATCGTGCAACTCCACACAAAGTTGGCGCCGTTCGCGTTTTTCTGAGAGTGTCACCTGGGAGGCCAAGGAGCGGAGTTGTTCTTGATAACGAAGCAGTGTCTTTGTTCGGTTCAAGACACGATGTTCCAATTCCTCTGTCAGCGTTGTGAGCTTAACTTCCGCCTCTTTAGCTTTCGAAATGTCCGTCACAATGATACGAGCCTGAGAAACGTGCGGCTTGCATTCAATGACCTTGCTGTCAAGCCGGCACCACACTGCCTGCCCCGGAGATCGTAGCAGTTGCAGTTCGCACGATTCCGTCTGATTTGAGACGAAGGTCTTTTGGATATGTTGTAGATACATCGACCGAGAGTTCGGCTTGACAAATACGAGCATATTGTGATCAAGGATTTTTTGGCGAAGACAGTTGAAGAGGATGCCGGCAGTCAGATTGGCTTCTCGTACGATATGTTCCGAATCCACAGAGAGATATCCCACCGGCGCAAACTCGTAGAGATCCATATATTTGGTTTGAGAATTTTGGAGCTCTGACTGAGTCCGTTGCAGTTCTTCATTTTGCATTTCGAGCTCGATCTGATGAATTTGCAGATCTTCCACCAACGAATGAAGATCATCCTTCGAAACATGTTTAGATTTCTGTGGCATCGAGTGCCACATTTGTTCTGCCCGGTGTCGCAGGGAGGTATTTGATTCCTGATTGGTCTGTTTAGACTTTTTGGCCATGATCCGTGACTCACGTACTGGAATATTTCATATCGATTGGACGATGGATCGTCGAAAACCCTGTGACCGTCCCGTGACGATCCCGAATAGACGAGATCGTGATCAAGACGGAGATCCGTTTGCCATCTTTTCTTTTTCGTATACTTTCAAATGGTCGGATGGATTCACCTTGTCGCACTTGCTTGCGAATGCGGTCCATTTCTTCTTTGTGTTCATCTGGAATAATGATATCGATATTATGGTTATACACTTCTCGGTGGGAGTAGCCATATATTTTATAGGCTGCGGTATTCCAGCCAATAATGGTCCCCTCGATTGTATAGCCAATGAATCCATCCTCTGAGGATTCAATGATCGCCAGCAATTGATTGTTCATTTCTTGTTGCTGTTTCAAATCCTTTATATCGATAAAAATGATGACCACACCTTCAATCTTATCGTCGGTCGTGCGATACGGAAATATCCGCATGGTATAGAGACCGTTCTCGGTGGTAGAAACTTCTTTTTCTTTGTTCGTCAGCGTGTGGAGAACCTCGGCTGCATCTTGGGTCAGCCCATTCGAGGTTAGTTTGGACACGAGGTCTTCAATGGGTCGTCCTATATCGCTGGGAATGATTTTAATAATGTTGGTGATGGGGGTGGTATAGAGTTTAATGCGTAATTGTTTGTCCAAAAATACCGTCGCAATTTCTGTATTATTCATGATATTTTTCAGATCGTCATTGGCTTGTGACAATTCTTCGATTTTCCCTTGATATTCAAGGTTTACAGTATGAAGTTCTTCGTTTAGCGACTGCATTTCTTCTTTGGACGTCTCTAATTCTTCATTCGTGCTTTGCAATTCTTCGTTAATCGACTGTCCCTCTTCATTGGCAGATTTCAGTTCCTCATTGGACGTTTCGAGTTCCTCGATCGTCTGTTGCAAATGGCGTTGTGTGTTTTCTAACTCCTGATCTATCCCGGACGGATCACGTTTGGATTTTTGGACGGAGCGATGAGCACGAGTCGATTCGACGGTATGTTGAGACTCTTTCTCTTGCTGATCGCCTCGTTCAAAAATGACGAGAAAGAGTCCACGGAGAATGGCTGGATGAGACAGTGGCCTCACTGAGACGTGAATGCGTTGCCGTTCTCCATTCGTCTTTATCCATACGTGTTCATGAATCGGTGTGTTAGTTTTGGCTGCTTTCTGCACATTCTCACTTAACACCTGACGAAGCCCTTCGCGTGCCATTCGAAAGAGGTTTTGCGGGATATGGCCTGGACCCGAGGACGGTTCCAAAAATAACCCTGTTCTTCCATGTATGAACACCACATTCCCATGCTCATGAATAACCGCGGCTGGAGGAGCAAAGGTACTTGCGAGAAGTTGATGAATCGCTTGGGGGATATCATTGGGATCACTTGGAATCGATTCATCTTTATTTCGATCTTCACGAGTGTCAACCACGATTTCCCCTGGTGAAGGAGCCGACTGAGTATAGAGGACATTACCCAGGTTTCGATAGATTCTCCATCTTTTTTCGATCGGCACAAACTGTTCGGTCACTTTTCCAAGCGTTTCAGATGGGCCGAGAAATAGAAGCCCTCCCTGTTTGAGCGCATACCGAAAGGTATGAAGCAGACGTTCTTGAGGTTTTGATTCTAGATAAATGAGGAAGTTCCGACAGCATAAGAAGTCTAATTGACTAAACGGTGGATCCGCTATGGCGTTTTGAGGCGCAAAGGTCACCATATCCCGAATCTCCTTCTGTATTCGGTAGTGATGGTTCTCTTTGATAAAGAATTGTTTCAAACGCTCTGGACTAATATCCGAGACGATGCTTTCTGCGTATATCCCGGTGCGCGCCGTCGATATGCTGTTCTCATCGAGATCTGTTGAGAAAATTTTGACATCCAGATTTTTCTGTAGTGTTGATAAGCATTCATGAATCACGATTGCCAGTGAATACGCTTCCTCCCCCGTTGAGCACCCGACAACCCATGCGCGAATGGAATTCTGATGAGACTTGGCGGAGAGGTACTCACGTATGGTTTGCGCTAACGCGTTCCATGCAAGAGCGTCTCGAAAGAACGTGGTCACGCCAATGAGCATTTCTTTGGCCAAAATCTTGCTTTCTTGAGGTTGCTCTTGCAATAGACGGTTATACGCATTGATGTCTGTCAGATGGTGCATTCCCATGCGACGTTCGATGCGGCGACGCATGGTATTGAATTTATATCCGGAAAAATCATATTTAGTTTGTTCGCGCAAAAGAACGAGGGTTTTTCTTATAAGACTTTCTAACTTCGTCGTTGATGAAGATGATGAAGATGATGAAGATGATGAAGATGGTCGGTGTTTTAAATATTGAAACACCTTATCGGGAATGTGCTGGACTGGAAGGACACAATCTACTAATCCTGTCGAAAGGGCGCTTTGCGGCATTCCGCTCTGTTTGGCCGAGCCGGGTTCTTGCGCCATAGTCATGCCGCCTTCGCTTTTGATCATTTTTACTCCGAGTGTGCCGTCAGACCCTGTCCCAGACAGCACGATGCCAATCGCTTTCTCTGCCTGATCTTCGGCCAGCGAACGGAAAAAATGATCAATAGGGAGACGGAGGCCGGTTTTAGGGAGTTCCGTCAGATATAAGGACCCCTGGTAAATAGCAAGAAAATGACCCGGAGGTGAGACATAGACGGTATTTGGCTTGACGTTCATGGCATCTTCTGCTTGAAGAACGGTCAAGGAGGTGACTCGGCTTAACAGATCGGGCAAAAAGCTCATGCGGTCCGGCATCTGATGGGTAATCACAACAAATGCCAGATTCATATTTTCCGTCATCGCCTGAAAAAATATTTTTAGTGCCTCTAAGCCGCCGGCTGATGCACCGATGGCAATTATGGCACGCACCGTTTCCGTCTGGCTTTTCTTTTGGTGATGTTGTGGCCGTTCAGAAGAGGCTGATGTGGTCGCAGAAGTGGAAGATTGTCGCTTCTTATCCTGAGAGGGGTTGGCAGAAGATTTCTTTGGCGACTGTGTGCGTTTTTTGGCCATGAAGCCACATAAAAAGGGATGAATAGAAATCTGTCAAACAAAGAACGAAAGTCTGTTTGAATGTTTAAGCAGTCGATTGTATCAGTTCGATGAAGAATAATGCCATGTCTCGCATCTGATGTTTTGTGTTTTCCAACCTCAGATGATCATGACTTTTTCATGGTTCTTTATCCATTGAACAGCCTTTCAGCAGAGCATGTCAGTGTCTCCAGACAATGCTTCTCAATGTCTTTCACTCCTTTGGTGTTTGGTCACATGTTATGGTTTATGTATCAGACTTTTCTTGTCGAGAACCCCTTTGTGGTTCTTTACCTTTCCTCAACGAGATGTTCTTCAATTTCTTGATCCATCTCGTTTTGATGTTGTTCAAAATCCGCATCGGCGAGCAAACTATATAAGGTGTCGATATCGAACTGTTGTGTAATTGGGGCGATGAGATTGGGAACTTTGCCCCGTTGCAGTTCTTTCCATTGCGAAGGAAACGGTGATGTAAAAAAGTCTTTGAATCCGGCTTCCTCGAAGCGTGTGACCAACGTGTCTGGGTCATTAAGTTGTTGATATTCATCCGTCTGACGATAGGTGAGAAGAAATTCTAAAAATTCTGACTCGACCTCATAGAGACGTGCAAGACGTTCGGTATCGATGTGATGCCTGACAGAGTCAGGAATGCCGAGCTGATTCGCATAGGACGTAGTCAGTTGATTTTCTATGGATTCCGGAGGCACGTCATTCTGTTGAAGGAAGGCTCGGAGCACCTTACACGGTGCTGTGTAGACGTCGCAGCCGGCTGTTTGAACCAGGCTTTCCCATTGCCGGATACTGGCTACAATCAATTGTGTTTTTACTCTGGCATTGGTTCGTAGTTTGTGTAATATCCGTTGCGCTTCAAGCGTGACATGTGCGCCGAGAAGCTCTGCTTGAAATCCTTGATCAAGCCGTCCCATAAAGATGTTGGTTCGTGTGACATTGCCTAACAGGGCTGCCGCGACAACCTGACGAGCAGAAAAGGTCGATGTGAAGTTGACGGGAATTCCCTCGTTTTCGAGATCTCGAGCAATGAGGAAACATGCCGGAGCATGAGGGGTAAAGGGGACCTTCACCAATGCACTGGGAACCATCTTTCGTAAAGACCGACCCATGGATTTTGCGGTTTCCGGTTCGGTCATGACACTCATATGAAGCTGTAAGCTCACCTCCCATGATCGGCCACTGGCAAATGCATGAATGAGATCATTACCAATTCGCCCGCACACGATGGCGTATGCCATGGGTACAAGATCCCGGACAGAAGATGCTCGCTGTGCTTCAATGAGCTTGTGCGGCCAGGAATCCGAAAAGTCTTGTTGGAGATAGCGTGTGAGGACTTTTTTGACGAGCGGTTGATTGACGGTATTGCCATCGATCTCTTCGATAATGGTGTGGTGTTCTTCTTCAAGCAGTTTGCGAAGTTCTTCACTATCGGCCGTGTCAGCATAAACATGAGACGTGCCCACCGTTTTGAGCGCGGCAAAAAGTGGTGCGCTCATGAGCGTTGGCTTGAGTATGTCTTTTTGACTTTGCCCAACGGCGATCAGGGCATCCGGAAAACTATTCGGTGCTGTTTGAATAGCCATGATGACTCTCCTTTAAAATATATCCGATGTGTATGTGTAGATCGTTACAGAGCGAGTGAATCAAGGATGAATTGTATTTTCTCTCAACCAGTTGAATCTGCGAGGGCATGGCCATCAGTCTCAGAACCCTTCTCAGCAAAATCTCTTGCGACCAGGAGCTTACACTCTTCTACGATATGTCTCGTATTGGTTTATTTGTACGCTAAATCAATTTGATGGTGTACTCCTCGAAACCCTAGTTCACCGATTTTTGTCTATGAACCTCGTATGATGTGTGTCTGTTGGGGCCACAGACAGGTCGCAACGCAAGACTTTGTACATTCCAAGACAAGACTTGGCTTTTCAGGCTCGCGATTTGTGGCTGAATACACAGCGCGGGAACCATGATGTTGTGTCATAAGTCTTTTGACAGAATTCTTGTTTTAGAATGCTTTGCGCAAGGGAAAGATTCTCTTTTCAATCGGAGGCGCGATCATGAATCTGACTGACTGAGGAGAGGTTACCCTAACCGTCGATCTAAATCGTATGCCGCACTAATCAATGCAAGATGAGTAAGGGCTTGTGGGAAATTTCCAAGATGTGCTGTGCTTGGCCCAAGTTCTTCCGCATACAACCCAGTATGATTGCTGTAACTGATAATTTTCTCAAAGAAAAACTGGGCTTTTTCGAGATCTCCGGATCTGGATAAACATTCAACGTACCAAAATGAGCACATGGAAAAACTGCCCTCACTCCCTGCAATCCCATCGATTTCTTCTTGTTCTTTGTACCGATACACCAACGAATCTTCTACTAAATCCTTTTCTAACGCTCGAAGGGTTGAGAGCCAACGTGGGTCGGTAGGCCCGACAAATTTCACAAGCGGCATCAGCAAAATTGAGGCATCCAATGTGTGACTGCCTTTGTATTGTACAAACGTCTGTCGCGAATCATCCCAAAACTCTGAAATGATTTCATTGAATATGTCATTCCGTGTTGCGAGCCAACGATCAAGAGGGGCAGGAAACGAGCGTTTCTGGGCCAGACGGATTCCTCGATCAACGGCAACCCAACACATGAGTCGAGAAAACAAAAACTGGTGTGTTTGACCTCGGAACTCCCAGATGCCATGGTCGGGAGACTGCCAATTCGCACAGACCCAATTGATGAGCCGCTCAAGATTATGCCACAGATCAATGGAAATGGGTTCGGCATATTTATTGTAAAGATAGACCGAATCTAAGAGCGCTCCGTAGATATCGAGTTGAATCTGGTTAAATGCTCCATTCCCAATTCTGACTGGTGAGGAGTGTTGATAGCCTTCAAAATGCGACAACTGGCTTTCCGTGAGGTCTTTTCGTCCATCAAGTCCATACATGACTTGCAATGATCCATCAGGGTTCAAATCATCGCATCGTGCTTCAATCCACTTCATAAAAGCTTGGGCTTCTTTGGTATACCCCAGCCGAATAAACGCATAGATGGTAAACGCGGCATCTCGGATCCAGGTATACCGATAATCCCAATTTCGTGAGCCCCCAATTTCTTCAGGTAACCCGAACGTGGGTGCCGCAATGATTGCTCCAGTCGGCTCAAATGTCAGGAGCTTTAAGGTGAGTGCCGACCGGTGGACGGTTTCGCGCCAACGTCCTTGATATTGAGAAATCGACATCCACTCTCTCCAATAATTCATCGTTTCATTCAAGGCAGAAGAGAGAAATTCGTCATTCAGTGGGGCTGGTTCATGCTCATCATGCACGGCTTCCATGACAAAGGCTGCATATTCATCTGCGGATAATGTAAATTCAGCCACGATATCATGGTCTTGCACCTGGAGTGGGACCGTGGCATGGAGTCGCAGCCGTAAGCTATCAGGACCTTCGGATGTAATGAGGACCTCCCGATCATGGACGCGTTCGATTCGATGACGGACGCGAGCATAGTCAAATCTCGGCGCACACACCATTCGATAATCAACCTGGCCGCGTACTGTTTTCACCCGACGGATGAGATCATGAACTTTTTCCTCGTGTTCAATGGTCATGAAATCTAAAATTTCCGAGACGCCATGCTTGGAATACTTGCGGGTCAACAGGATATTGGTGTCGGTCAGATATAATTGTTTGGGCTGGCCATGTTCTAATTGAGGATCAATGCGAAAATACCCGCCCTTTTCATCATCAAGTAGTGCCGCAAATATTGTTGGGGAATCAAAGCGTGGAAAGCACATGAAATCAATAGATCCGTTCATGCCAACCAAAGCGACGGTATGTAAATCCCCAATGATGCTGTAATCTTCGATGGCTTGATACGACATTGTTCTGTTTCTTTATTTTGGAAGAGTGAGGGGGGATTCCATCAATCAAAAAATACTTGATTGACTATACCGACTCTCAAACGTGTCTTCACATGAGTTCATCATGGCACTGCTCAACAGATGTTTTCAATTCATTTTAGCAATGACCATGTGTATGATTTATCATTGTGTCTAATTCCTAAGATTAAAACAATGTATCTAGGCATTCAACCATTCATGTAGATTTGGATCCACTCGGATCAATCCTCGTCGATAGACTTTTCGGTCCAGGGTTTTCACCAGTTCCTGGCGAGAGCTTCTTCGTGTCTAATCTGTCTACATTTTTCTTCATCATGAAGTGACGTTTGCTCCCTAACAGACGGAGGAATTCCAAGATGAAAGCACTTGTGTATAATGGATCTCGGGACGTCAGCATTGCTGAGGTTCCTGATGCTACAATCGAACGCGCAACAGATGTGCTTGTCAAAGTGACAACCACCAACATCTGTGGTTCGGATCTACATATGTATGAAGGACGAACGAATGTCGAACCCGGTACGGTGTTCGGACATGAAAACCTTGGAGAGGTGATTGAAGTTGGTGATGCTGTCTCCCAAGTGCAAGTTGGCGATCATGTCTGCCTCCCATTCAATATTAGTTGTGGGTTTTGTAAAAATTGCGAAAGAGGATTGACGGCTTTCTGCTTAACCGTCAATCCTGGAATGGCTGGAGGTGCTTACGGGTATGCCGGCATGGGGCCGTATCGTGGTGGACAAGCCGAATATCTCCGTGTGCCCTATGGTGATTTTAACTGCCTGCGTTTGCCGGAAGATGCAGTGGAAAAGGAAAACGACTACGTCATGCTCTCCGATATCTTTCCAACCGGGTACCATGCGACTGAGCTAGCAGGTGTGCAACCAGGTGATTCTGTCGTGGTGTATGGTGCGGGCCCGGTCGGTCTGATGGCAGCGTACTCGGCTATACTCAAGAGTGCCAGTCTGGTCATGATCGTTGACCGTCATCCTGACCGTCTTCAACTGGCGAAGAAAATTGGTGCCATCCCCATTGATGACTCGAAAATTTCACCGGTTGAGCAGATCATGGAATTAACCAAGGGAGAAGGAGCAGATACAGGATGCGAATGTGTGGGCTACCATGCCCATACTCCCCAGGGGCAGGAACAGGCCAACATGACGATGAATAATTTAGTTCAGTCGGTTCGCCCTACTGGGGGCATTGGTGCTGTCGGCGTGTTCTTGCCGGAAGATCCGAAATCATCTGATACGTTAGCACAGCAGGGAAAGCTGGCATTTGATTGGGGCCTCTTTTGGACAAAGGGGCAACATGTTGGGACTGGTCAAGCCAATGTGAAAGCCTATAATCGCCGGTTAAGCAAGCTTATTGCTTCTGGCAAAGCAAACCCATCATTTCTTGTGTCTCACCAATTGTCATTGAAAGATGCCCCAGAGGCGTATCGACATTTCGATGCGCGTGAGAATGGCTGGGTCAAGGTTCTTCTGAAGCCTGCGGGATAAGAATTGAATGTGTTGAAATTAAACAGTGAAGAAAAGTTAAGCGTAGCGTCACACGCAAACCTGTTTTTATTAAAGCCCTCGTTTTTATATCGACGAAAAACGTTCTTTTCTGCAAGGAATCTGTTGGTATGCAATCGCCATAAAAAACATGTCGAGCCACAAGATTTTTTTCCATGCTTGTTAACGGAAAATCAGTGATGTTCTCTAAAGTTCAAACCTTTCTTTCCAGTATTTATGCCTGCCCTTTTCGTTATGTGGGAGACCCTGTCTTCGCATGTGCGCGTCAAGAATATCGCGACGCTTAGTCAATCTGTAAGACGACTCTAAACCGTGCCTTATTCGTAATCATCTGTGTGTACGCATCTGAGACCTGGTCGAGTGGATAGGTTTCAACCATCGGGCGAATATTCGCGAGAGCACTGAAATTCAGTGCATCTTCGGAATCTTTGGCATGACCACTCGGCCATCCGGCAATCATGCGACCACTGATCATGGCAATCGGGATCACTTCTAGCGGATCTGAGGCTGCAGCCACAATCACTAACTTCCCTCGAGGTGTGAGCCCGTCAACTAAAGACGCAATCGCTTTGCTACTGGGAGCCGTTGCAAGAATGACCTCGGCTCCACCAAGTTTCTGTAATTCTTCAGCCGGAGAGCCATCATGATAATTAATGAAATGATGGGCTCCCAATTCTTTTGCAAGTTGTTCTTTATCATTGCCTCCTGAAATCGCTACAGTTTGAAAACCCATGGTGTGTGCATATTGAACGGCGAGATGGCCGAGGCCGCCCACCCCTTGTATCGCGACCAGATCTCCTCCTCGTGCTCCACTATTTCGTAGAGCATTAAACGTGGTGATCCCGGCGCACATCAATGGAGCACTCATCACCAAATCGAGACCCTCAGGCATATGGGCAACAGCCTCCTGCGGAGCGACCATATATTCGGCATAACCTCCGTCATAACTGATTCCTGCGATTTTGGCTTGTTCGCAGTTGATAAAATCTCCGATACGGCAGCAGGTACATTGAAAACAATGTCCTCCATGCCATCCCACACCTACCCGGTCTCCATTCTTCCATTGCGTCACCTGTTCTCCCACGGTATCGATATGACCGGAGACTTCATGGCCGGGAATTCGAGGGTAGGTGATGCCGGGCCACAGTCCATCCTTGACAAAGACATCGCTGTGACAAATTCCACAGGCTTCGACTTTAATTCGGACCTCGCCCGCTTTTGGTTCAGGAATTGGACGCTCGATCAATTCGAATTGACCTTTCGCACGAGTTAGTTGAACGGCTTTCATGGTTGCCATGGGATATTCTCCATTTTATTGTGAGGGGGTTCGGACGACATTCAAAAGAAAGACCTATCTGGAGAAGCTATGACGTCGTTTTCTGATATGAGATGCATTCACAATCTCACATGATCTGTCCGCAGCATCCTTGGAGCTGTCGCAAGCCAGAGCCAGGACCTTGTGGATCGTTGAAAATTGACGAGCCGGCCACAAGGACGTCGGCTCCGGCTTCAATCGCTCGTGGGGCGGTGTGAAGGTCGACCCCTCCATCCACCTCGACCTCGCCTTCCAGATGCCGATTTCTGAATAGTTGACGAACATGACGGATTTTAGAGAGCGTGCTCTCGATAAATCGCTGGCCTCCAAATCCTGGATTAACCGTCATGATGAGGACTGTATCCAATTCAGTGAAAATATCATCTAGTACGAGTACAGGCGTCGCAGGGTTGAGCGCGACGCTGATTTTTTTACCCAGATCTTTGACCCGTTGGATCGTTCGATGCAAATGTGGTGAAACTTCTTGATGAACGATGATCTGATCCGAGCCCGCACGAGTGAAGTCTTCGAGATACCGCTCAGGATGCTCAATCATCAGATGGACTTCCACTGGAAGCGTGGTTCCCTGCCGGACAGCTTCCACGATTGGTATCCCGAGACTCAGATTTGGAACGAAATGCCCATCCATGACATCAATGTGAATTCGGTTTGCACCTGCCGCTTCCAATTCCTTGAGTTGTGCGCCCAGGTACAGGAAGTTCGCTGCTAAAATAGAGGGAGCAAATTTTACCATCTGATGGTCACAAACTCCGTCTTATGAAATGGCTCCTTCGCAGGGTTGATGGGTGTTCATCATATGGAGGCCTCGCATCTTACTTCCTTCAGTATTCCTGAACAATGATAAACGAGACTTATCCCTCCACGTTCTCGCGTCATTTGATGAAGCAACCATGTTAAGCAACATATAAGAAATGATTAGAGTCCAGGATCAATCCATAAATTGCTTTTGACTCGCTTGGCTCCCGCTTCATAGGCATTTTCGACGGCATCTGCAATTTCACCTTTGTTTTCGACTCCGCCATAGAGCGTCGCGACACCACTTCGAACTCCCACGGCGATTTGATCGGCGTTCACAAACGGACTCATGGCCAGCTCGTCTTCAATCTCTTCTTTCAGTTCCGAGTCTCGCATCTCGGCCCACGGCTGATTGTTCCAATCACGTTTGCGCAGTTTATTGCGAACTTTCCATGCTCCTGAATCATAGGCAATTTCCACGGCGTCGAGCATCGCACTTCGATCTTCCACCGTTCCGGAAAGGGTTGTAATACCTTTATCAACCTCGACGCGTATATGTTCTTCATCGACAAATGGACTTATCGATAGTATTCGCATTGTGCGTCTGCGAATCTCCCGATCGGTGAGGATATTATCGTCAAAATAATAGGGATCATAAGGATCGTAATAAGAGCCGTAATACGGATTGGATTCATATTCGAAGTACCCTACTTGGCTGTGTGCCAGTCCCGGTAATCCAAAGAGACAGATGGCCAGGGTGGTTACGCTAATTGTGGATAGACAGGTTTGAAGCGACTTCATGGTTGCGTGCCTTTCATTGCGAGAGGGTGATAAAAGTTAAGACGACTGATTCATCGCCGTGAATCCACTGTCATGGTTGTTAGAGGTACCTTTCGATAACTTCTTATGAATCATGGTAATTCTCAGAACGTATACATATGATAATTACGCTAACGTGAGATTCCCGCTGCCACAACCCTCTAAAACCCTTGAAGCTTCAGTCATCGTTTTGGCGGTGTGTGGATTTCGCTTTATGTCCGGAAGGTTGGACGAAGCAGAGCTGATAAACGTGTGTATCCGATTCTGATGATTCAGCGTCGCCAAATATGGATCATCTGAAACGAAATCAATGGATTAATCTGAGGTGGCGTGGAATGGAAGGATAAGACCAGATACCAGGTTACAATTTCTCAAGAGTCAACGGGCAACACTCTGTCGACCAAATGACGAATGTAGAAATGCACCTAGGCATCTCCACGTATCAATGCATTTTTACATGTATTTTGCATCAGTATTATCTCGGACACGGATTTGCGAGTTGACAGTTTTTCACACATTCGAAGGTTTCGGAGTCTTGAATTGTTCCTTGTTTGCCGACAGCCATATCTTCCCACACCTTGACGCCTTCATAAGATGTTGTGCATAGACTTCACTGGTCTTTGGAACTTAAAGGGATCACGGAATGGAAACCTCTCACCTTGATCTCCGCACAATTTCATTCATCATGGTGATGAGGTTTCCTTCCGTGATGACCTTGACTTCGTGACAGCGAAATCAAGATGACCTTAGGATCTATGAAAGTTCATGGTCGACCCACAATTTGCTTCTGACACGTTTTGCTCCGGCTTCGTATGCATTTTCGACAGCATCCGCAATCTCCCCTTCATTCTCAACTCCTCCGTACAACGTCGCGACGCCATCTCGCACCTTCACGCGAATTTGATCGGCATTGACAAATGGACTGAAATCCAATTCATCTTCAATCTCTGCCTTCAGTTCTGAATCTCGCATGTCGGCCCATGGTCGACTCTCTCTGGCACGTGGACGTAATTTATTACGAACCTTTGAGGCGCCAGCGTCATACGCAATTTCGACGGCGTCGATCATGGCACTCCGATCTTCGACACTACCCGAAAGGGTGGCTGTGCCGTTATCGACTCTTACGTGGATATCTTCTCTATCAACAAACGGACTCGCCATAAGGTCTCGCTTGATACAATAACGAAGTTTGGTATCGGTTAATTGGCCAATATCGTCATAGCAGGGGTTATAGTACGTCCCATAGCGGGGATAGTAGTGCGAGTCGTAATACGGACCTGGGGGATTGTAAAAGGGGTCATTGTATGGATTGTAGTAGGGCGCATAATCATAGTCAGCGTAACCCACTTGACTATGAGCAACTCCAGGAAGACCTGTTAACCCAATCGATAGAGTCAGAGCAGCAACTGTTGAGGTGAATACAGGTAACAACTTCATGATTGTGGTCCTTTCTAGGCTAAAGATTGATAAAGAGGATATTTCTTAAATGGTAATGTTCAATGACTTGTTGAACAACTCCTCAAAACCCTTGAGATAAACTCTTTATTAATGAACCATTGTTTGATCTGGAATTGTCGATTGATACCCACAAATGCTCTTCAGTGCCATCAGCACATCAGTTTCAGAAAGTCCTTTCTTCGTTCCTGGTTGCACATGTCCAATTGCATCATTAATTGAGATGATTCCTTGAAGTACCCCTTCCTCATTCACCACCGGCAATCGTCGTACTTTCCCATCGGCCATAATTTCTAATGCTCTTTTCATGTCATCTTCTTGTGCACATGAATCAGTGTGATCTTGTACGACTTCATGCACAAAAACTTCCGATGCCATTTTTCCTTTCGTTGCGAGAGCGATGGTAATATCTCGATCGGTTAACACTCCCAGCAACTTATTTTCAGAGCCTACGACTGGAAGTATGCCGCAATCACTATCCAACATCATGATCGCTGCTGCGGCAAGATTGGTATTGGGTTCACATGTGCTTACACTTTTTGTCATAAGTTCTCGTACTTTCATGAGTCTATCCTTTCTTTTTTGAGTAAATATAAAACATTATGTTGTGGTTTCTTTCCTCTCCTCCTGATGACCAAGTCGGTGCGGCAACGACCGTTTCACAACAAAAGCTTTTTCTGTGATTACTCTTGTGCTCTGATACGTTACCGATGTTATGAGAATTGAAAAAGTGAGAGCCATTTCCTTCTAACAACAAAGATCATTCGGTGCTACTAGCAAAATCCCTGGATTCGAAGTGTTCGATGTAATCAGAATGTGTTTGCCTGCTTCATCATCAGCACGCACGCTTTTCTGTTGCTCGCGTATCACTTATAGATCCTCTGCACATCATCTTTTATCCCCCAGTGCGGAATCCTGGATACAGCATCATGCCTCCATCCACATAGAACGTGGCGCCTGTCACATAATCGGATTCATCGGAGGCCAGCCACACTGCCATCTTGCCGATTTCCTCGGCATGGCCAATGCGTCCATATGGGATTAATTGTAACAATGCGTCTTCCGTCTCTGGAGTATTCCAGGCTGCTGTATTAATGGGTGTCTTAATCGCACCGGGGGAAATACTGTTTACCCGTATATGCTGTGGGCCGAGTTCCTGTGCCATCGTCTTGATTAACATGCTTATTCCTGCCTTGGACACGGCATAGTTGACGTGGCCAGCCCAGGGAATTGTGTCGTGAACTGATGAAATACAAATGATTTTGCCTAGAGCAGAAGAGGTTTGCGTGTTCTGTCCACGCCGAAGAAACTCTCGCACGGCTTCCCTGGCACACAGAAACTGACCAGTAAGATTGACGGACAATACACGGTTCCATTGCGCCAACGTCATGTCCTGAAATGGAGCGTCTTGTTGGATGCCGGCATTATTGATGAGAATATCGATTGTGCCGTACGTCTCGAACATTTTTCGAAACATGATGTGCACCTGCTCTTCATTGCTTACATCCGCATATAGGGCTATGGCCTCTCCGCCATTGGTGTTAATTGCATTGACGACTTCCTCAGCCTTGTCTTCCTCGGTTACGAAGTTGACGACGACGGAGGCTCCAGCCTTCGCTAATGACTTGGCTATCGCTGTCCCAATGCCGCTGTTGGCACCCGTCACCAACGCTTTCTGACCCGCAAGAAGTCCGTTAAAGAGATTTTGAGGCATGGCTAACTCATATTGGATTGGAGAATGACTTTCTCTCCCTGCTCGAAGGTCAAGTCTGTTCGCTTTTCGAAGAGAACGATTGAGACGGTCGGTTGGGAGATCTGAACAAGCCGTGTGTCAATGTTGTGTACCCGTGTTCATGAGAGGGGTCTTTTTTATCTCGGTTTTATCTATAGAGTTTTTCAGGTGTCGGAACGAATGACGAGCCATCAAGTGATTGAATCTGTATTCGGTTATGGACTGATTTGGCTCCTGCCGCCAAGGCGTTATCCTTGGCAATGTGTCGTTGTTGCCAAGAATCAACGGTTCCATCTAATGTTGCCACACCATCTTCGACTTGAACGGTGATAGATTCGACTGACAGGAAAGGACTCCACCAAAATTGTTCTTTGATGTTCTGACGGAGTTCAATATCCGATTCCCACGTCCATTTAACAGGATGTTGGAGGGTGTTGCTGACATTGACGACCCCTTTAACGCCCCAGGCAAGCGTCGTGGCTCGGGCTTGTTGATATCGAGATGTGACATGACCCTGAAGGAACACTGTCCCATGATGAACCGTAACGTCAATGTTTTCTTGGTCGAGAAACGGATCTCGAGAAATTGAGGCTTGCATCCGACTGGCAATTTCTTCATCAGGTATGGTGGTCTGCGATTGGACTTTTACATGATTCACAACACGATAGATCCCGACAGTGTTTTGAGCATCCTCTTCAATGGCTTGCTTGGCATAGAGAGTGTCCACGGTTCCCGTGAGGATCACCAATCCTTCGTTCACCTCAATGGTGATATCGGATTTTACGACTCGCGGATCATAGGAGAGTGCGTCCTTGATGGCCTGCTGTATCGTTTCATCGGAAGGTGTGACGAGACCAGTACGACGTAGACGTTGAGACGGTGACCATTCCACGTTCAGTTGATCGCCGTGAACGGCGGTAATGCCATGGACCCAAGACAGGTGGATTGCGCGGGACTTCTGATCCAAGCTGTTTACGGTTCCGGATAATGACACCGTTCCATCTTGGACCACGACGTCTAATGATTCGGGGTTGACCCACACATCATACGTCAACCGTTGGATGATTTCCTCTCTTATCGCATGATCGGAACGGTCATCTATCGTTTTGATCATAATATCGTGTGTGAGTGTTTTTATCCCGTTGACTCCTTTGGCTACTTGAAGCGCTAACTGCTTTTCTTGCCATGATTGAACCGTGCCTTGTAAGTGGACACTTCCGTCTTGCACTGTGACATCAATCTCGTACAGTTCTGTTGCCGGATTTTCCAGCAAGGCTGACTGTACGTGATGTTGAATGTTTTCATCATCCAATTGGGTAGAAGGGGCGACAATGATGCGATTGATAACGCTGCGGACACCCTTGATGGTTTCAGCAAGGGCTGATGCCCGTTCTTTGGAAAGTAGATTGTCGACCCTGCCCGTGAATGTCACGATCCCCCGTTCGACCACTACTTCGATAAGATTTTCTTGTACTCGATGGTCTTGCGCTAATCGGTATTCAATCGCCAAGCCGATATTCGCATCGGTTGTCATGGCCAGTTGTTCATTTTCAGAATGAGCAACCTGCAGTGAAAAGAAGCCTAACGTCAATGTAAGACTCCATGTTAACCACCTTCGCATCATGTTATGTGAGATTGTGTGCATCTGGTGTTCTTAAGCTTTTCAAAGATCACAGGAGTTGTATTCCTGGTTGTTGGGTCTTGCTGATACGGTTAAAACGGTTTTAGTACGACATGCCATACAGAACACCCCTTCTCAGAATGATGAACGACAAGACTACGACTGACGCCGAAGGGAGGCATCTTGCCTCCACTCCAAGTGAGTCATTGGAAGTTGTTAGCTCGTCAGAAAATCCGGTCCGTCTATGACTTTCAAACGATTTCGTATACGTTCCGCGCCGGCTTCTTTCGCAATCTTCGTGGCGCGTCGCCATTCGAGGATGGACGGGACTTTACCTGTGAGAGTGATCACCCCATCGTCGACGACAATAGTGATATCCTGATCATAAAGACGAGGATCCCACCATATCGATCGTCTGATATCTTCCCAAATTTCTTCATCACTTTTCTGCATTGAAGAGGATTTAATCTCGAGATAATTTAAAACTTTGGTGACACCCTTCACTGTTGCTGCGGTGCGAACCGCTTCTAAGATTTCTGTCGGAGACTGTAGATACCCTTCGATGGAAATCGTTCCATTTCGTGCCATCACGATCAGGTCATAGCGGTCAATCATAGGATGTTGATTGAACGCCTTCTGAACTCGACGTTCCAACGCTTCGTCATTTGCTGGATCAGTTGATCGGACTTTTATCAAATTACGCACACGCCAAATCCCGACGGTCTGCCTGGCTGCCTCTTCCGCCGCATGTCTGGCGGCGACATTATTCACAATGCCTGTCAAGATCGCTGTGCCCTGCTTGACTTGAATCGAGATGTTGACATGATGAAGTCGAGGACTATAGGAAAACGCATGACGTATAGCTTCTTCTTTTTGAGTGTTGGATGAAACCCGTTCTTTTGGATTTTGCAGCATTCGGTCACGTGCCCACCATTCCACCTCGAGTTGTTCTACATTCACGGAAGTGACACCATTGACCCACGCATCTGTAAAGGCCCGATATTTTTCTGCGAGGCTACCGACAGACCCTGTTAAGGTGACTTGGTTTTTCTCAACGATGATACCAATGAGCCCTTCGTGGACCCAGACATCGGATTGAAGCCGACGAATGATTTCGGCTTCGATTTCCGAATCTGACCGAATCGTGACAGGATTGACCGTGATCTCATTTCGAATGTTCTTTACCCCCTTGACCGATTTGGTCACCGTTTCACTTAATTGTTTTTCTTGCCAGCTTTCCACCATCCCACGAAGAGTCACCGTGCCATCGTCCACCTGAATGGTGAGTTCATAGGAGTCTGCAGCCGGATCATCGGTCAATGCCGTGTTGACGTTCTTCTTGATGATTTCATCTTCGGGTTGGATGAGTGGTTCCACCGCAATCAGATCGATCATGGCTCGTACTCCACGCACACTTTCAACAATTTTTTCTGCTCGGTCCTTGGCGAGTAAATTGTCAACGTTTCCGGAAAGGGTCACAATGCCATTCTCTGTCGTGACATTGATGAAATTAGCTGGGACGTTTTCTTCAATAATAAAACGGCTTTCTATGGCTACGGTGATGTCCTTGTCGGTGATATTCAGGGAGTCGGATTCAGCTCTGCTCAGATTCGGAATGAGCGCTATGGAGATAAACCCAATGAGCACAATTTTTAGAATATATGAATTAATGTTCGACGGCTGTAGCATTGTCTTCCCTCTTTGAACCTCTCATGATCTGTATTAAAACCACCACTCCCATTCATTAGCTATGATTCGAAATTCTAAATTGTGGGATGATGTACGATTGCCCTCCTGTTCATTTTTTCGGGATACTTTGTCGTTCTTGCTCTAAACTTTTGTATCAACTTTTTTCCCACTTTCGTACTACCAATAACCCTGGTGGTGCTATTGTTCAGTTCTCCTCATCCTCGTAGTATAGGAACGACATGTTTCACATGGAGGGGGTACTTCATGGATAATCAGGTATGCGGACAGATCACGAGACGGCTTATGGCTTGGCTCGATGAGGGGGAGGAGAGCCATGCACGAGTGGCACGGAAAACCAGCTCATGGAATCGCACTCAGGAGTATAGGCTTCTGATCGTGGGGAGAGAGTCGAAAAATTGAGTATGGTTGATTGAACACCTTGTTTTCAAGAAACCAATATCACTCACCTCTGTACAACTCACAGCAGGCATCGTGAACGTTTCATGACTCTCCAGACTCAGAAAAATACCCACAAGCCATTTAAATGGGTCATCGGTATCCCGTATTTTGTCCAAGGCACGAGTTATTTTACGGAAGTTCCCATTCTGTATTTCATTAAAAATGTCCTGGCCTTAGGTGATACAGGTGGACAATTATTCAATTCACTCAGAAGTCTTGGATGGCTTATTAAACCCGTGTGGGGGTATATTTCCGATCGGATTCCCCTGTACGGGTACCGACGCAAATCCTGGTATATTCTCATGGCATGCCTGGCCTTGGGATTCTGGTCTTTCAGTGCGGGGCTTTCCCTGGCTGGTGTTCGTATTCCGCTACTCTATTTATTCGTTTTCAATTTTGCATTCACTACTTATGCATTTGTCGACGTGGTATGCGATGCGCTCATGGTCGAGCGTGGTCGGCATCTTAATCAGGTTGGTTCATTCATTAACTTTCAATGGACGGTATTAGGATTGGCGACTGCCGCGGCCATTTATCTTGGGGGATGGGTTCAGCAACAAATTTTAGTAGAAAAATTCGAATACTGGATCGTCTTTCTCCTCACGGGAATTCCACCTCTGGCCACGGCCTATGTCGGATGGCGATACATCGAAGAAACTCCTGTTCCACATCAGATTGAGCTTCCCCAATCTGTTCCATCATGGCAACGCATCAGACTCTTTCTTCAGTCGTTACCACATCGATTTTCCCAGTTTCGCGCAAACAATCGAGTCATTTGGTTTCTGGTTCTCTTCATGTTTTTTTGGAAATTCAGTCCCTCGATTGGCTTTATCGAGCGTAGCTATTTAATTGACGTGCGCCATTTTCGTCCCACTTCTTTTGGAACCATTCTGTCTGTTGGAGGAATCACGTTTTTCCTCTCAGTCCTCACGTATCGCTGGGTCGTGAACCGATATCACTCTATTTCATGGGATCAATATCTTTATGCCGTCGTGACTCTGGCTGTGATTTCTTTCCCCTTGAGCTTTTATCTCTATTTACATCCACAACATCCATGGTGGAATGCATTCGATGTTTTCAACTCCTGGCCGGAGAACCTGAACCCATTACCCGAATGGAATCGATATGAGTGGTTTCGGCTACTTTTTCAGACATTCTTTGGCTTTGCCACTATTCCGGCATTTATCATTCCGCTGACGTTGGCCGGAGAGACGGTGAAACTTCAGTATGCTGGTGTTGGTTATGCTTTTCTCATGTCGTTGGCTAATGTCACGGATATGTTCGAAGGAGTCATTGGGGCAGGGCTCTATACGCTTTTTGGCAATCCATCAATGGCTTGGTTGCTCTCATCTTTTTCTGGCAGTTGGCTGGATATAGCGGGAGTGCCTGATGAACGAACCCTTATTCTACAAATTTTTGTGTATATCAGCATGGTGACCACATTGCTGACCATTCCTTTTATTCTCCTTCTCAAACGGGAATTCGATCGACAAGGTATTGCCATCACACTCGGTGAGATGAAGTAACTAAAAAATACGTTGTGTTTGTCAGAATGATTGGATGACACCCGTGTCTGCTTCACACTTTTATAAAGTTTTCGTGCAGAAAACTCCTTACGGCAACCTGCAGCGCAATTCAAGGCAAGATTCTTTTCAAGACACTCAAAAAGTCATTCTCCTTGCGAGTGCCGTATGCGAATGGCGAATTCAACAAATTCCATTTTGCCATCTCAATGTCTTATACCGCAGCAGGAGCTGTTATGATCTTTAGAAGATTGTCCACGACGTGATTTTCAAGGGTCTCCTGTTCCAGAAGCGCTCCAGCCAGGGCATCTAATGATGTTTTATTCTGTGCTAACAATTCTTCAACGTTCGCTTCGATATTCACCACTAAGGATTGGGTTTCTTCATCAATAATTTGCGCCGTATGTTCGCTGTAATCTTTGTCCTGGGCTATTTCTTTTCCCAAAAATACATGTTCCTCTCCCAGCCGATAGGTGAGTGGGCCAAGTCGTTCGCTCATTCCCCATTGACATACCATACGCTTTGCTAATTTTGTCGCTTCTTTCAGATCGTTCGCGGCTCCTGTCGTATATTCGTTAAATATAAGTTTTTCGGCGACTCGTCCACCTAGTAAAATAGCTAAACGATCGCGCAGATACCTATATCCGAGATTGTGTCGGTCTTCAGCAGGAATTTGTTCTGTCGCTCCGAGGCTTCGTCCTCGTGGAATGATCGAAACTTTTCGTAGAGGATCGGCATGAGGCATGAGCTTCGCCACCAAGGCATGGCCACTTTCATGATAGGCCACTATACGTTTTTCATCATCGGTGATGATGTCCTCACGCACGGCTCCCAGTAGGATCTTATCCAAGGCCTGGTCGAAATCTTCATTTTCGACTTTCTCTTTGTGCTTTCGGGCGCTGAACAGTGCTGCTTCATTGGCGAGGTTTTTTAAATCTGCCCCCGATAACCCCACGGTACGCCTCGCAACATGTTCGAGATTGACATCCTCATGTAGAGGAATATTTCTGGTATGAATGAGAAGAATTTCTGTCCGAGCTCGTTTATCTGGAAGATCAATCGTCACATGACGATCAAATCGACCTGGGCGAGTTAAGGCCGTATCCAGGACATCAGGTCGGTTGGTTGCTGCCATCACCACCACGGCGTCATGGGCATCAAACCCATCCATTTCTGACAGTATTTGATTGAGGGTTTGCTCCCGTTCATCATGTCCGCCCCCCAACCCTGTTCCTCGAGCTCGTCCGATTGAATCGATTTCATCGATGAAAATTATGGCGGGAGATTCTTTTTTCGCGTTCGCGAATAAATTTCGCACACGGGATGCTCCCACACCGACAAACATTTCAATAAACTCAGATCCACTCAGACTAAAAAATGGCACATCGGCTTCTCCTGCGGAGGCTTTCGCTAGCAATGTTTTTCCGGTTCCTGGCGGTCCGAGCAATAACACCCCTTTGGGTAGCTCTGCCCCAATGGACTGAAATCGGGACGGATCTTTCAAGTAATCAATGATTTCTTGGAGATCTTTTTTAGGATTTTCTAATCCTGCCACATCATGAAATTTCACCTTACTTTCACTTTGTTCGAACCTTTTGCCTGGAGATTGCCCAAACCCCAAGATTTGACCTCCCATTCTATCCTGTACTTTTTTTTGGGCATACAGGATCAATCCAAAAATCAATATCCATGGTAACCAGGAAATGAGCAAGAGACTCCACCATGAATTTTCTTGTGTTTCTGCATGGATTGTCACATCTTGTTCTTCCAAGCTTGGCATTAACGCGTCATCACCAACAGAAGGAAGCGTCGTTGAAAAGGACCGAGATGTACGCTCTTCCCCCTCGTTCTTCATCACCTTCACCGTATTCACAAATTCTCCTTGAATTTGATCGCCTTTGAACACAACTTTTTCGACATTTCCGGTTCTCACCTGCTGTTTGAATTCAGAATACGATACTTCTTGTGTGAACACATCCTCAAACGGTCCACTAATCGTTGACGCGAGCAACCACATGAATACAACCGTAAGGAAGGGGAACCACAGTGACCGGAATGATTGACGTGGTGAGTTTTTATGATCAGCTTGATGAGGAAGATCGTTTTCTGCGTCATGTCCCTTTTCATGTGAAGAATGAGACAGGAAGGATTTTTTAAATTTGTTGTTCAACATAGATCATCACCTCTCGCTCGATAAGATGAAGCGAGGGGATAGGGGGTTGTTAATCTAACGATTGGAAGGAACATATCATGACTTTTAACATTCGGTACCTGGGAATTTCCCTGGTTTCCTTTATTTCACCTAGTATGCGTGCCTATTTCTAGCGTTTTATTGCAGAACCAAAAGCCTAACTAGTCCTGCAATCGTCTATTCGTGTGACTAGGGAAAGTGAGAGTTCCCCTATCCTTCCTCGCGGTACATAGTAACAATGCAATTTAAGAAATGCGTGATATTTCTTCTACTTTCCACCATGGAGGTGAGTTATGGCTAACGCATCCTTGACAGTGAAAGATGTCATGACATTTGGGACTGAAACGGTTCAAGCGAAACAAAGCATTATGGAAGCGGCTGATAAAATGCGTCAATGTGACATAGGCATTTTACCTGTTGTAAACGATCGGGAGTTAGTGGGAATGATCTCTGATCGAGATATTACCGTACGATCAGTTGCTGAAGGACGTGACCCCAACACCACCATGGTGCAAGATGTTATGACACGGAATTTTATGCTGTGCCATGAACATCAAAAGCTCGATGAGGCGTCTCAACTGATGAAGGATAAACAAGTCAGAAGACTGCTTGTGGTGAATGACGATAAAGAAGTCGTCGGCATCATTGCCCTCGGAGACATCGCGAACAGTCCTATGAATGGAGAAATGACTGGAGAAGTTCTACAAGGTATTTCTCAAAGTCGTATGTAATATATTAAACTAAAATGTAAAGGGGTGGAGTAAGTTATACACATCATATTATCAATCTGTCAGATATGTGGTTCTGGTGATTTCTCCGCCATAGGCCCATTCTTGTCTTATGGAGAAGATGAACTCGCATGTGAAGTCGACAACTTCTGTTCCGGTTCCTGAGGTATATTCCTGTGAGTTACGACTTTTTCGAGTGCGAGTGGCTGGGATTGCAGTCGAACGGTGTCGATCCTCCCAGCCACTTCTAGACAAGCCAACCATACAGTAGAAACGAACGTGGCTTTTTATTGTTGTTCTGATGAACTTGCTGTCACGTCATTCATCGATTGATTGCTCTTGTTTTCCTCTTTTGTTTCGGCGGTAAGGGTTTTTAAATTCTCATTGGCATCTTGACTCGCATTTCGTAAAGCCTCTTGTTCATAATTTTGGGATCTTCCTGGATCATTCGCGAGAGATTTCCCTGTCACTGGACTTTCTAAAGCCTTCATGGGATGACCAGGATGTTCCGGTAGTAAAGCCGGATTCGCCAATGCGAGGGCTGCCCATGCGGTCGTGCAAAGAAGGAAACTTCCTCCTGCCGTGATATGTTTAATCGTTTGCATAAGTCCTCCTTGAAATGATGAGATAATAAAGAATAACGATAAACTGTTTTTTCAGTGTATGCTCATGCAACAGAAAAACAACTGAGGGAAACCCTTGCACACTTGATGACGAAGGCAAGAGGTTCTCAGCACCGCTTTTCGTTTTTGGGGGGAACATTTACCTATTCTGTCCTTGATAGAAAAAGTCTGTCCTGGATAGAGAAAGGACGGGAGGAGGGCAACGCGTGGCTCTCCTACACCCAGATGATAGCTCTCATAGATTACAGGCCGGTTTCTTTTAAATTTCTCAAAATTGTGGTGGCAATAGAAAAATAGAGAATAAGGCTTGTGACGTCTGCGGTTGAGGTCACCATGGGGCTGCTAGCCACAGCCGGGTCCACATGGAGTTTCGTCAACATAACTGGAAATAAGACACCAATAAGGTTCGACGCGAGCACAATTGCAGCCATTGAAAGCCCAACCGCCAACCCAATGCTGGCTTCGCCTCGCCAGTAGCCGATCAATCCAACCCCAATGCCTAATGTGATGCCCAGGATACTTCCAACAAATATTTCCTTGGTGACAGTCGTGAGCCATTGAGAGACCTTAATATCTTCAGTGGCTAACGCTCTCACCATCAGTGTGGCTGCCTGCGCACCGGTATTGCCTCCACTTCCCATCAAGAGTGGAATAAAAAACGCTAAAGCCAAGGCCGATGCTAACGTGTCTTCAAACATCACAATGACACCCGATGCCGCCAGATTCACCAACAGGAGTGCTCCGAGCCAAGGGATTCGTTTGAGATAAAGAGCCCAGATACTCGATTCGCGATAACTATGTTTCAATGGCTCCACTGCAGCGCCTTTTTGGATGTCCTCAGTGGCTTCTTCCTCCGCGACATCGAAGACATCATCTATCGTGACAATCCCAAGTAATACGTCATGATCGTTGATGACGGGAAGTGCAAAAAGATCATATTTCTGCATTTGACGGACGGCCTCTTCTCGATCGTCTTGAGCCGATAGCGCAATAAACGTATTATTCATGATTTGCGCGACCGTCTCAGAGGGCTGGGCCAATACGAATTGCTCTAATTCAAGCGCATCTAACAATTTCCAGTTTTCATCCGTCACATAAATTGTACTGATGGTTTCACTTCCTTGTCCTCGTGATCGAATGTGACGAAGTGACTGCTCAATTGTCCATCTGGGAAGCACGACTACAAAATCGGGGGTCATCAATCTTCCAACACTCTCTTCGGGATATCCGAGCAATTGACGGGCTTCTTGAAGATCCTGTGGGTTAAGAAGACGAAGCAGTCGTGACAGCGTTTCTCGAGGAAGGCCTTCTAATAAGACAGTTCTATCATCAGGCCGAAGTGTTGTTAAGATTTGTTGGGTGTCTTCGTCGGTCAATTCAGTCAGCAACGATTCTTGAAGACTTGTTTCGAGATAGGAAAAACTTTCTACGGATTGTGAGCGTGGAAGCATATGAAAGAGAAGAACTCTATCTGATTGTTCGAGATTCGAAAGAACTTCAGCTGTTTCTGGGGGAGGCAAAGTCGAGAGGTGTGTGTTCAATGCCCGCCAGTCTTTTTGTGCAATAAGTTTCTCTAGGTCAGGGTTGGTCATAATGGTTTCCTCTACAATCCGTTTGATTATCTTCTAAGCTGCTTGGTGTCCAAATGATCCGAACTCTTCATGTTGAGTGATTGGAGGCCATGACCTTCACATGTACGAAGATGTGCTTCACTCATCCCGATTGGTTGATCCCATCTTAATTTCGACGAGGTGAAGACCTCGAAGGATGAACAACACCAACATAGTCATGCCTATGGCTAAGATGAATTGATCAATGGCCACACTGACACCAATGCCGGCCGCGACCAATATTGAAGCTGCTGTTGTGAGCCCGTGGATTTTCCCATCAGAACTCCCGCGAATAATGGTTCCCGCTCCCAAGAAACTAATGCCAGTAATGACGGCTTCTATCAACCGAATGGGATCCGTCCGCAGGATATCGTGAGAAACGGATGAATCAAAATGAACGACCAAGATGTCACCCATTGACACGAAGAGTGCGGATGCTCCAGCAACTAAGATATGTGTGCGGAGCCCAGCCGGGCGATCTGCGAGCTCACGATCGAGTCCAATGAGTCCTCCAAGGACCATCGCGATCATGAGTTGTCCCAATATGTGTATTTGTATCCAATCGATCGTCCATTCATTCATGGTGGCTATCCTTGAGAAAATGGGTCATCATGTTAAGACTGTCATGACTCACCCTTGGCAATCGTTACTGATTTCTAAATGACGGTAATATAGAAATTCTCGTCGTTTTTCAACTCTATGCAACCCTGGTTTGGTGATACCATTTGATGACCAGAAGGACCCAGAACAACCCAGAACAACATATGATGCGGCAGGACTCATTGAAGAGTATCGTATGAGTCTTATCTCTTATCTCGATGTTTTCGTTGGATTATCGTGGCAAAAGAACGCCATCCTGATTGGACTACGCATATGTGCCTAGTCTTGCATAAGCGTGCAGACTAGGGTTGTGCATAGTACTTGATTTGATATGTTGCCTCTATACTGGATTGAGTACTTATCTGATCCATCATCTTGTTTAATGGCCCAGAGAGAATTCCTAAACCATGAAAGGGCGATGCACATGACTAAACCGCTCCCTCAAACTCAAGCTCCGGATTTGCAGGTCAAGACGGTGAATGGAAAAACCTGGACACTTTCAGCTCAACATCCGAGTACTTTTACGATGATTGTCTTTTATCGAGGCCTCCATTGTCCGGTTTGCCAAACCTATTTGAAGGATTTAGAAAAGAAGCTGGATGAATTTACCAAGAAAGGAATGGATGTGATTGCCGTAAGTGGTGACGATGAAGAGCGTGCCAGTACTTCACAAAAAGAATGGGGCCTTAAACGATTGACGCTTGGTTATGGGCTGAGTGTGGATTCCATGCGTCAATGGGGCCTGTATATTTCGAAGAGTATTAAAGAATCAGAACCGTCAATATTTTGTGAGCCGGGAGTATTTTGGGTTAGGCCGGATGGCGAGTTGTACTCTGCCGTCATTAATAGCATGCCGTTTGGACGACCAAGTTTTACAGACTTACTCTCCACCTTGGATTGGGTGATGGACAATAAATATCCAGCGAGAGGAGAAGCGTAAATTCATAAAAACTGGTTGTGATGAAGCCCACGGTTTATTCAAGTTTTCAGAGTTCAAGTAAGTCGGTCAGATTCTATTGAAAAAGGATACATTTATGAATCATTCTTATGTCAATTCTATACGGAAGTCGATGTATGCTCTCATTGTTACCCCCAACTCTCGAACACCATCATGTCTTAAAGGTGAATATGATAGGCCTATGGGTTTAAAATTCACTACGCCAAACCCAAATCCAGACCCTCCCAATCCAGGCCCCTCTCCACTGCCTGATCCTTCGCCGCCGTTTCCAGATCCCAATCCCCCTCAACCTCCGGGACGACCTCCGCAGCCCATACCTCCGGTCCCCCAGGCATGAGCACTTCTACGGATGATTCACTAAACTATTCCAGGTATGTGGATATTGAGCAATTCTGAGTATTTACACGTGTATGGGTAGACAGGGCAAGGGTTTTTATGAGTTCAGGTGAATTGCTTCAAAATGGTAGTCTACTCGATAGTTAAGCTTGGTGGTCAATTCTGATTCGTAGTCCTTTTTTACTGGTCAAGAAGAGCGGTGTTTCACCATACAAGGAGGTGATACATGTTACGAAGTCTCAACGCCATTCAAGGGTTCACCCTTGAGGCCACAGACGGTGAGATCGGAGAATCGAAAGACTTCTTCTTTGATGATCGCGAATGGATGATTCGATATCTCGTTGCCGATACTGGAAAGTGGTTGCCAGGCCGATTAGTGTTACTGTCGTTAGAATCCATCGGCAAGCCTGACTGGAGCAGTCATCACTTTCCAGTCAAATTAACAAAAGATCAAATTGAACGGAGTCCAGGGATAGAAATCGATAAGCCTGTTTCACTTCAGGAGGAATCAAAGCTCGTTCAATATTACCAGTGGCCAGCGTATTGGGGAGGGATTGATCCATTGTTCCCTGCTCCCGTGGGGATGGGTGCGATCCCGGCAGTAGAAGATCATGACGTGAGGGATAGGTGGGACACCATTTCAGAAGAGCAAGCCAACCCTCATTTGCGAAGCATTGACGAACTCATAGGGTATGTCATTAAGGCTACCGATGGGGAAATCGGTCATGTAGAAGATTGTATCGCAGATGATGATACATGGAACATTCGGTATTTTGTGATTGATACTCGCAATTGGTTGCCAGGAAAGAAAGTACTTGTTGCGCCAGACTGGATCAAAACCATTCAATGGTCAGATCAAACGGTTGAAGTCGATATGACACAGGAACAAACCAAGAATTGTCCAGAGTATGATGCGTCTATGCCGGTCAATCGTGAATTAGAAGTGCGTGTCTACGATTATTTTGGACGACCCACGTACTGGAAATGACAAGCTGTTGAGTCCAGGGAATGTAGACCTGAAGGATTGTTGATCATTGACCTTATTTTCAAAAACGACTCGTTAGTCATCATTTTTTTGTATAAAACGGGGGAGTGGAATGACCATCACGGCAGCAGAGTTGTTGATCCAGACCGTTCATGAATGGGGCGTGAATGTGATTTTGGGCATGCCTGGAGATGGGATTAATGGGATCATGGACGCCCTACGAACTAGACAGCAGGAAATTCAATTTGTCCAGGTTCGTCATGAAGAAACTGCTGTGCCTATGCGAAGTACACCGGAAAGCTTGGCGTGTGTCTCGCGACATCTGGGCCGGGAGGTATTCACTTGTTGAACGGTCTTTACGATGCGAAGCTTGATGGTCAACCTGTGTTAGCCATCACAGGATTGCCCTATCATGATTTGATTGGGACGAAGACGCAACAGGATGTCGAGCTGGATAAATTATTTACGGATGTGACCGTGTACAATGCTCGTGTCATGGAGGCTGCTCATGTCAAAAATGTCTCGGACTTAGCTTGTCGAGCAGCACTGGGTTACCGCGGTGTCGCGCACATCACATTTCCAGTCGATTTTCAAGAGTTGGAAGTCTCAGAACCAGAAACTCAACGGAATGTGTCCCAGCACACTTCGAATATATTTTCGGTGGAGGCCGGTCTGCAAAATAAAAAGAATTTAGATCTTGCTGCTGACATTCTTAATGTTGGAGAAAAGATTGCGATTCTCGCGGGGCGGGGAGCGTGAGGGGGCTACAAAGAAATTCGTTTAGGTCCAGTAGAATCCTGATTCATGAGATTCTTGAGGAAATCAGTCTTGGTTTTGCTTGTCATGACTTCCCTCCCAAATTCCCATCTTACTCAGTTAGATAACGTCGGGTTCATCACATTTCTCATTTTTCAGATTCATAAATTTAATGGTCAAAATGTGCCGTGCCGTGTATTCGTGTCATGAAGGCCTGCATCCGACGCGTATTATCCATGATGTAATGGTTCAGAACCCTTTTCCCAAACCCGTGAATGCTTAGGTTGATCGGTCTGAAGCTTTTCGTGCGTCGCTTCCGCTTTCAATCCCTCACTTTGCTGACCTTCATGTTGCATCGGTTCACGCTGGTCAGATATTTCTGTGGGTTCATTGATCTCAGGCTCATTGAGTGATTTTTTAAAGCCTTTTATGGCCTTTCCGAGTCCTTCTCCTAGTTGAGGAATCTTTCCTGCCCCAAAGATAATCAACACAATAAAGAGGATCAAGAGTAATTCCATCCATCCAAATGAACCAAACATATTTTTCTCCCTTTCTTATGCGATGTGTTCTGTCTTTTTGCTTTTGAAGTCCATCTTCCATAGAAGTCTTTTGACAGAACACCGATGGTGTTATCTCAGAATGCTTCTTCTACGACCTTCATAAACCACTCATTATTACTTTTGATGACCATGCAATCAATTATTGTCTCGAAAAACGAGCAATGGTCACTTCATATAATTCTTCAAGTTCTTCTAATGCTTGTTCAATACTCAACTGCAGATCTTCTAACGGAGTATCGCGGTTGGAATTCTGTTCTTCTATTTGTTTTTGCAGTTGCTCTCTTTTCATCTCCAGCGTAGCGAGAGCATCCTGTAGTTCAATATTCGCCTCTTTTCCATCTTGCAGTGCTTGTTTCTGTAGTTGCCTATGCTTTTGTTGTAACGCATTCATGGACGTTTCTATGGCTTGACTATACTCATCAAATTTGTTCTCAGTGAACTGTTTAGTTGACTCAAGTGTATCTTGAACATTCTCCTTGACCTCTTTTTTCAGATGTTTTGATTCTTCCTGGGTACGCATATCTGAGTTATCACAACTTGCCGTGAACAATGCGAGATTCATTATCATAACATTTAATAAGCGATTTGGTTTTCTCATTGCGTCACCTCCAAACTAACCGGTCTCGTTCATTTTATGTTTGCCGTTATATCAAAACTTCACTGCCGGGACAGTAAGGTGCCTTGTGAAGTCACAACCAGCGAACGCATGTATCCACGCCCTTCTCTTTCTTAGTGGACGATAAGGTCAGCGGATGCTCAGGCTTCCTCCCTCTTGAATAGACGGGACCATCATTTCTCAGAAATTATGAATTTTACTTAAACATTACTAAACCGTGTATGTTGTGGTTACGAGCTACAATAAATAAGTGTGGAAATAACGATGGAGGGCGGCGTACCCTTTTGGGTGAAGCATCACCAACACCCTGCCTGCACAAACAGGCGGAGAAAGGATACGCCAATGCAAGGAAAGCACAATGGAGCAGGAGAGTCAAAAGACGGGCTGTACAGCTGCCTGGAAGCCTACGCTCGCCAGGAGATCCAAGGCTGGCTCCAAGATCTGCTGGAACAGGAAGTGACGGACTTTTTAGGGCGCGAGAAGAGTCAGAGAAAAGTCGTGGCAGACGCCCCGTCCGGTTATCGCAATGGCTATGGGCAACCCCGACGGGTCACCCTGAGCCTCGGGACGATTGAAGTGCGCCGGCCTCGGATTCGCAACGTGGAGGAGCGGTTTGTCTCCCGCGTGTTGCCCCTCTTTCGCCGCCAAAGCCGGGAGGTGCGAGAGCTGTTGCCAGAATTATATCTGCACGGGCTGGCCAGTGGGGATTTTGAGTTGGCCTTGCGAGGCCTGTTAGGAGCGGGGGCGCCCTTGTCGGCGTCCTCCCTTCAACGCCTGAAAGAGAAGTGGGCCCTGGAATATGAGCAGTGGCAAGGGACGCCGATTGAGGAAAAGCAGGTGGCGTACCTGTGGGCTGACGGGATTTACGTGAAAGCTGGCTTGGGGAAAGAGAAAACGGCCCTCCTGGTGGTCATCGGGGCGATGCAAGACGGGAGTAAACGTGTGTTAGCGGTGGAGGTGGGCTATCGGGAGAGCAAAGACTCTTGGGCCGCCGTGTTACGCCAACTCAAACACCGTGGGCTCTCAACAGTTCGCCTCATGGTGGGCGACGGCCATTTAGGCTTATGGGCGGCCGTGGCGGAGGTGTTCCCTGAGGCGGGCGAACAGTTGTGCTGGAATCATAAGATCCTGAATGTGTTGGATGCCCTTCCCAAGCCGATGCAGGTCAAGGCCAAACCCCAGCTGCGGGCGATGATGTATGCCGAGACACGGGAGCAGGCAGTACGCGAGCGCAAACACTTTGAAACGACCTTTCGACCGTATCCCAAAGCGGTGCGGACGGTGGTTGAGCACTGGGGTCGGCTGACACAGTATTATCACTTCCCCCGGGAACACTGGAAACACTTACGGACGTCCAACATCGTGGAGTCGCCATTCTCCCGAGTGCGATTGCGCACCGGCGCCTCCCGCCGTTTTAAATCAGCAGGCAATGCGACCTGTTTAATCTGGAAAACCCTCATGGTCGCTGAGAAGAATTTTCGGAAACTGAATGCTCCGCACATAGTCGCGCAAGTTGCGAAAGGGCACCGCAAGACAGAAGGAGTTGACAGCCCCAATGAGAGGGTGGCCGCCTAACTTTTTACACACTATTTGACAACGGCTCCAAATACCTTCCGCATGTTTGAAGTGCATAATTGCGCTGAGTTAGTTGATAGGCCGAGCTGGAACTTAATTGGATTCGTATAATCTACTGTTCGTACTAGTGCGCCTGTAATGGGAAAGGATTGCTGCGTGTGTGTGGTCGATATACACAAAAAGAAAAAGTCGATAATCTGCTGAAGCTGCTTCAGGTGATCCGGAAGCCTCTGCTCACACCTCGCTACAATATTTCGCCAAGTCAAATGGCGGCGTGTGTCAGACATGCTCCGGAAAATGATCACCGCGAATGTGTCATGATGAAGTGGGGATTGATTCCTGCTTGGGCTGCGAATCCAAGCATTGGAAGTAAGTTAATCAATGCGCGAGGGGAAACGGTGGCAGAAAAACCATCGTTCAGGAAAAGCTTCAAATCCCAACGGTGCTTAATTCTCGCCGATGGATTCTATGAATGGAAGCAAGAAGGAAAGGTCAAACAACCGTATTACATACGCTTTAAAGACCACCGACCCTTTGTCTTTGCTGGTCTCTGGGAACGGTGGACGAAGGCAGGGCCCACCATCCAATCCTGTACCGTCATTACAACCACTCCCAATGCCCTCATGAAACCGGTGTACCATCGCATGCCGGTGATTCTCTCTCCACAAGATTATGCGACATGGCTTGATCCATCAATACACGACCCTGCTGACTTATTGGTATTGCTTGCGCCGTTGGCCTCGGATGAAATGGAAGCCTTTCCCGTCAGTACGCTTGTGAATAATCCACAGAATGATCGGCCAGAATGTATCGAACTTCTGAGATAATGAACCTTGTGGGAAGCCTTTCGATGACAAGGCCTGTTCCGTAGGTTTTAGCCTACATATTTACCTCAATTTTCGGGCAAGGTAACATAGAACGTTGATGTGACTGTGTGATCGGATGATACTCGTATTTCTCCATTTATTTCATTCATAACGGAGTACTCTCATGAAGAAATGCCTTGGGTGTCTCTTTGCTGTCATCGTGTTCGTGACGAACCCATCATTGTTGTTGTTTGCGCAAGGGCCTGAGTTTCCGCCTCCAGCTGTTCGGACCGTCGTCGCTGAGGTATTGCTGACTGAAGGTGAGTTTCTTATTGTTCGTGGACCGTTGGGAGAAATCCGTATCGTCGTGAAGCCAGATACGAAAATGTCGGAAACTTTTGAGTTTGGTGATCGTATCAAGGCCCTTATTCGACCGGATGACTCAGCCATTTCCATTGTCCGTGCTGGACAAGATGAGCCGATAGGGGTCACTGCTGAGGCACCTGCTGCCTCCTCGTCTGACTCAGCACAATCAGCAACGTCTTCATCTACTCCGGAATCAACGAATCAACAGGCTTCAGCTCAATCTGACGATGTCCCTGTTACAATTGAACCTCAAAACAGAATTATTGTGGCTGATATTCTCATGGTCGATGGAGACTTTTATATCGTGAGAAGCGAATATGGTGAAGTCCGAATTGAAGTCACTCCAGACACGAAGACGACTGAGAAGTTTGTTTTTGGTGATCGCATTAAAGCCAAGATTCTCCCTAACGATAAAGCGATCTATGTGAAACGCGCAAAACCAGACGACCCTCTTGGGTTTCAAGCGCAGAAGCCCCGTATTGCCCCTCAAACCTCACCGGCACAAGGTGCTCCGAACGCCACGCCAAAGCCTGAGGCCGCTCTGCAAGAGAATGTCGGTCCTCCCCCTCCTCCCTCTGGTACACGAAAGATTGTGGCAGAAATTCTCATGATCGATGGAGATTTTATTGTGATCAGAGGGGAAAGAGGTGAAATCCGAATAGAGGTCACCGAGAAAACCAAAAAGAGTGAGAAATTTCAATTTGGTGATAAGATTCGTGCGATTGTTCTTCCCAATGATCGTGCGGTCTCAGTCGAACGAGCCGGTCAGGATGAGCCAATCGGTATCACCGAACAGAAATGATAGAACAAAGGGTCTGGCATGAGACGGCTTTTGTGGAGTCGTCTCATCATGTAAAAAAATAAAAAACGAGTTTAGAGTTTTTCGGGGAGCGAGGCTTGTTGTTGCTCAAGAAACTGGAGAATTTCACGATAAGCGCGGATACGTTTGACGTAATGGACCGGTTCCCATCCGCGTGCATATCGATTGGGTAAGGTTTTGTAGTACTTCTTTTTGGCTAATAATGGAAGAACCGTTTCTAAGTGGTCCCAGCGAGTCTTGTCCTTTTTTAATCGAGTAGCTAACAGTTGTGCGTCTTTAATATGCCCCATTCCAACATTATAAGCGGCTAGCGCAAAGTACATGCGATCTGGGTCCTTAACATTACTTGGTAGGTTAGCGTAGAGACGTGCAAGATACCGGGCTCCTCCACTAATACTTTTTCGAGGATCCAACCGATTGGTGATGCCGAGATCAGAAGCGGTGTCGAGTGTCAACATCATAATTCCACGAACCCCGGTTGGACTCACGGCATTACGATTCCAGTGCGACTCTTGATAGGCTTGTGCCGCAAGCAGAACCCAGGGAACCCCATACTTTTTTCCGGCAAGATAAAACTCTTCCCGATATTGCGGCAATCGTGTCTTGATATGCCGTAAAAATTTCCGCTCTTCAAATGTCGATAAACTTGTCTTGAGCCGTGTGGGAACTTCTTCCTTTAACGTGGCCTGCTGTTCCCAGGAAGGCGTTTGCCAGAGAAGGATAATTCCGACGGTGAGGGCTGCAACGGCACTTGCAACCTTCGTCAATTGGTTGATGGCAACCATGACGGCATGTCGTTCATAATTCACTGATCAGCCACCCCTTCGAGTTTGATCTCAGTTAGGCCGTTGCTCGGGTTATTTTACCCAACTCATCAACCATGTTTCCACTCTTTAATGGTCTCATGGAATGATCACCCGTGCAAGATTCAGCAATCAAGCAAATGAAGCGTATTCCTGAGAACGAAGAAGAATCTCTCGTATTGGCAAATCGTTAATGAAAACAGCACATTTGCTGTGTGATGACAACTTCCAATAACTTTCCTCATCACATGCCTCTGAGTTTTTTTTGGTACTTTAACGGCGCGGCTCTTTTTTTCACTCACCAATATCCACTCTATGGACTTTCTGTATGTCCGCACTTTCATTTTCCTTGAAGTTTTACTTGTCTTACCTAAACGTGCCATTATTTAATTTTAATGTCTTGTTTAGGTGCTTCGTTGGCAAATCTCAGGGAAACTTTAAGCTCATCAGGATTACCTTTAAAAATAAGGGTGAAATTGAATGGCCATGAATTTTTAGCATCTGGAAATGGCCATGAAGTGACGCAACAGTTTCAGAAGTTTCTTGATCTGATTGCCGAGCTGCACAAAAGAGAGTCGGGTCATAGCAAATCGATTGCATCGAATAAGCCTATTTCTGAACGAAACCATTTATCCCAAATATCTCCAACTCGTGCCTCTCTTCAGCAAATCTTTGACAATGATCATCGTTCCTCTGCTCTCATCTATCGCCTGCCTCCTCCTAATGCCGAGAATCTGGCGGATGTCACTCTCATGTTACTCCTCGGGTATCAAGAACTTCGACAAATGCATGAAGTTCCGGCAACGGTGCTTAATCAGGCCTTGGTCCGTTCGTCATTGAAAATTTCAAGACTTGATCGAGTCTTAAAGCCCTATATACGAGAACGATTGGTTGTGAAGCGGGGGCGAGGTAAGGGGGGATACTATCGTCTGACTGATCTGGGAATACGAAAGGCTTCAGAAAAGATTCGTGAGCATGTCGCACTCCTGCCTTCCGCCAGTCATCTCAGTCGTTTGTCATGAATCTTATCGATTATCGAAATTCAGACATGCAAGGTTATTGAAGCATGAATGTCTCATATTCTAACTTTTGGAGTTTTTTGTCTAAGAGATGCATTCCCAGAATGACGACAACAAGCAATGAGACGGCAAACCCGTAGCCATAGTACGGGAGCCCCATGTAGAGAGACCAGGTTGTCAAAATCACATTGGCAATTAAAAACAGACTTGAAAGCCCCAGGGCAATCAGACGTTTGTCTAAATAGAACATCACGTTGAGAATTCCTAAGAACAAGACCTGAAGACCGGCTGCGACGATATCGACATACAGCAACGATTCATACAATTCTGATATTTCCAGCCAACGTAAGATTGGCGGACCAATGGCCCAAATGAGCAAGGACACGACAAACTGAATTTTCATGATCTCAAACAGACCGAGACGAATGGTCCGTACCATTTCATTTTTGGCATGTTGAATATGATCGAGCGAGGCCCCTCCCCGAATGGCATCGTAAAATTCCTGATATCGCTCAACGAAATCCGTCTCCATACGAACGAGAAAACTGGCCATGCCTGGTAAAATCGAAAGATAAGCCAAGAAAATGGGCAAGTCATAGATTGGTGAATTTCGAATTGGCCCAATGATCAGTTGACTGGTCTCCGGATAATACCAAAATAAAAATTTGTCGATCCAGATAGCGAGATTATAGACCAACCCCAACCAGATCAAACTGACGTACATTCTTCCCTTTTTCAGAAAGTCCCATGCGAGGAGTGTGTCGGAAGAATAATTCCGAACAGTCAGACCTAACATGCCAACTAAGATAAAAAACTGTCCGATAAAGAACCCAAAAAGCAGCCCTTCTAGCCCAAAAGACCGCATGGCGAGTGCTGCTCCAATCGTAAGCCCATAGCCAAGCCCATACAGCAAAAGCACGGCTTTATATTCTTTCATACTGGACAAAAAGATCGTGGCGATCCAGATGTTTCCCAAGACCACAAAACTTCCAATCATGAGCACTTTGTACAGGACCGTTTGTTCCGGAAATAACCAGGCGATGACGCCTGTTGCAAAGATCCCGCAGGCTATCGTGACAAGGCAGAGCACGCCGTGAAAGTTACTCAGCACTAATTCGTCTTTTTGTTCATACAGACGATCAGCCACATATCGCGTAAACGAGGTTTGTAAACATCCGGTTAAAATTAAACTGAAGGCAATGAGGTAGGTGACTGAGAGTTGAAATTGAATAATGAGTGTTTCCGGAGCGATGACGGAGAGACTCATGACCCCAATGACTAATATGCCAATAATGGATAAGATCCAAGGGCCAGAACTAATCACGCCTGCATAGGCGTAGGCCTTCAGTAATGACCAGTAACTATCCTTTTTTAGGATTTTTCGGAGTTCAAAGCCGATACCTGCCATGAGTCAAACGCTTTCGTGTAAATCGACTGATATTGCTCAATCATTTGTTGTTGCGTATAGAATGTTTCAACCCGCTCTATGCCGGCTCGCTGAGAGGCCTGCCAACGTTGTTCATTCGACAAGAGAATTAAGGCGGCTTCTGCTAACGCTGTGGGATTCGCCATACTCACAACCGCACCGGCTGAGCCTGCCACGTCGTCTGCAAGCCCCTCCCCTTCAATCAGTTGCCGGCAGGCGCCAACGTCAGTTGTGACCGCCGGAATCCCTGCGGCAAACCCTTCAAGGACAACAAGAGGCAGCGCTTCGCTAATCGAGCTTAAAATCAGGAGTCCAATTCGAGGAAGGATTTCATCGACTTTTTGAAATCCAAGAAATTTGACATGATTAGAGAGGCCTAAACTTTCGGTTAAATTTCGGCAGTCCTGGACGTATTCTTGGTCTTCATCTTCCGGTCCGGCAATCCAGCCTTCTGCCGACGGCATGCGGTTGACGACGGTCCGCATCGCTCGAATAAACGTCTTAACATCTTTGATGGGGACGACTCGTCCTATCAGGCACAAGACGGGTGGCGGGTGAGTTGGCCGACGTGAACGCAGTGCCTGAAAACGCTCAATGTGAATGCCGTTTGGGATCGTGAGGGTACGAGACTCCTCTGCACCGTCATGTATTTGACGTTGTCGGTTGACTTCATATAACGAAATAATGGGGTCGGCAGCATCGTAGCAAAGTCTTCCCAACACTTCGAAAAATCGTATCCAAAGTTGTTGGAAATATCCTAAATGTTCTGATCGTTTTTCCAGTTGCGTGCGATTGTCTTTAAACGACGACATCTGAAATAAATCAATGCGACGCTCTTTGGTGTAAATACCATGTTCCGACAGAATGAGCGGCCGGCCAGTGCGTTGCTGTAATAATGCTCCTAAAAAACCCGCATAGCCAGTTGACACCGTATGATAGATTTTCGCCGGAATAAGATTAGCGGCGACTTTTCCCAACATCCAAAGCGGTTCATGCATTTTCCGTACGGTCCAAAAATAGTCGACGAATGATGGGTCCGTACAATGCTTCCGATACACGTCGCACAGGTATGTCCATGCTGTTTCACTGTATAAAAATTGTTCTTGAAGTCTGTGTGGATCTTTGGTTAATAGGGTCATCATGTGCTGAGTCAACTGCATTCCTTCTGGACAGGTTTCCGGAGCTCTCAGACCATTGTGTAATTCTTCAATAAATTGAATCAGCTTTGGATCGCCTTCGATGGATTCGATTGAGGGTTGTCCATGATTGGCATGGACGAAATGGCATTCAAGATGGACGACCTGCGGAGGTAGCTCGTAACGCATTTCATCATATTCTTCCGGCTGGCCTCCGATAAACACGAGTCCAAATCGATAATCAGCAAACGCTTGAATAATTTGATGCACCCAACTGGACACGCCGCCACTCACGTAGGGGTAGGTCCCTTCTAACAACAGTGCGATGTCAACCTCTTCGGCACGCGGGAGGGTCACAACGATAGGCCTTTTTCGTATGCGTGAATGATGATGTCTTCCATCTCGACGAATTTATGATGATGCATATTCGCGAACGAGGCGTTTTTCGAAATCCCAATATTTCAAAATTGGATTCAAAATTGAAATTTGGGAAAGTGTTTGACTGTGCGTAAAGAGGTGTGAAAGTTCTGAAAAGTCCTTTTTGAAAAAGGCTAACTCGGCAAGATAGGGAATGACCCGGGCTTCAGGAATGCCATGCTCAAGAGCTTTTGTGAAGGCTTGCTGAGCGAGGTCGTGTTCTTGAGAACGCAATGCAAGTTGACCTTTCAAAGCCCACATGCCGGCATCGTCTGGATAGGCAGCTAACACTTGGTCGTTGTATTGCGTCGCTTGCCCTAACGCATATGTCAAAATATCTCCTTCCACGACCTCCTTATACACCAGTTCCCAATAGGCATAGGTTAACTGACGAGCGTGAGTCAGTTTGTCGGATGTCTCATCGGTTTGTTGATACCATTCAAGTTCTTGATTGATCTTTTCATTAATGGATTTTTCTTTTTTATCTAAAATCCCAAACGCGACGAGTCGAATGTCGTCAGCTTGATCTTGTAAGGCTTCGCGAACAGTCGTATGAATCTGATGTGATTCAAAGCTCTGCAATTTTCCCAACGCATCGAGTCGAGTTTCTGTACGAAGTGCTGAAGCTTGAAAACGTGATTGGAGATCTCCGCTTCCGTACTGAAGCATTTCGACCAACCCGGCATCGGCAAACTTCGAATCTTGAATTTCTTGGATTTCATTGTTCTTCTTGCCGAGAATGAAATAGTTGGTCATCACCACGAGTGCGATGACGCCAATGGCACCGAGCATTGGGATGAACAATGTCAGAACAGTCAGGAACATCACGACGGTTTTGGGACTCTGTCGATATTTGAGGGGAAGACTGTCTTTGCCCAGTAATCCGACTGCTAGACTCACCATGATGTGGAGAATCAGGAGACCCATCGAATCGTTCTGGTAACGATTCGTGAAAAGGAGGTAAGGAAGCGCACCTCCCTCAAGCAACGCCGCTAAGCACAGGAATATTTTTGCGATCATAGGTCCCTACAACAAGATCTTGAACAATGGTAGATGGATCATGTTCATGCAGCCCACGAATACTCACTTGAATCTCAGTCTCCTGAAATCCTTTGCCGAATCGTTCTCGAAGTAGCTGTTGAATACGGCTAAGGTAGCCTTCGATTGCCGCGTCATCGGTAAATGGAAGCAAAATGCAGAGCCGGCGTAATTCATCTTGTCGGATATCCCAGGTGACATCCAATCCTCGAGTGTGGTGAAGAATATGAAAGACGATTTCTTCTCGCATCGATGGGGTGCCGACATCAAAAATCACCACACGGCTATCGAGTCCCAATTCATATTGCAAGCGAACTAAGCGTGGTAATTCTCGAGCAAAGGCCACCGGACATTCCGGAAATTGTTCCAGAATCGGGCGTGCAAGAACTGCGGCCTGATGTCCATCGGCGAAATAATGTAAAAAGATTTTCAACATATGCAGGCTGTCTTCGTGAAGGTTGAGAAAGCGCATTCGCTCAACGACAAACCATCCCGCAATGGCGCCGTTGCTGGCCATGGCTGGAGCCACAATTAAATACTGGGTATTCGCCACCGATACCGATCGGGACATCATGACATGCGAAAATTCTTTTGTGGTTCGCGCATGGTGGACCAATGGATCATCGTTCTGGAGGCTTTCCATCGATCCGACTGAGGCTAATGGCGACTCTATGAGATGTGGCGGTAGAGCCCGATAGAATGCTGCGACTTCTAATTGAAAGAATTGCGTTAAGAGTTCGAGAAAGCGTTCGGCTGCAGCAGCCGGAATCTCATCGTCTTCATCAATGAGCATCCCGCGTAATCGCTTGAGCGCATCACGAAGTGTGAGCGGTTGACTGATTAAATGTTCTTCCAAGCTATGATGAGACATGCCGAGTAAATGGTAGGCGCGTGCGATTTCCTGTAATCGTTGATCCAGGTAATCGTTGCGTTCTTCCATCTGTTGTAAATACATATTCCATCGGCTTCCAAATTCACCACAGATGGCAATAAACAATACGCCTCCAATAACATAGGCTTTGAGTACAGTTTCGTCGCTCAATAGACCGAATTGGATTTCAAGAAACAGACTACTGAGAAGGATTCCGACCGAGAGAAGACCTGCCCAGGTTCCATACCGCAACCCCAACAGGAGGGAGCCGATCCACAACCAGGGGAATGCCATGTTCGTTAAATACGGATCGCCTGGCACCATCCAATGACTGAATCCCAAGATTGCACACGTCAGCAGGCAGGTTTCCACCCACTGCCAGGGTTTGGGTACGGCGCGTAAGTGAACGGGCAATCGCATTTAGGAGACCCTCACTTCCTCAAGTAAACGTTTAATCAGCTTTTGTGCCACGGCGCTCACCGCTTCGCGGCTCCAGCCAGTTTGACCTCCAACTGCAGTCCACACGACTTGATTCGTATTGAGGTCGAGAAGCTGTAGACTGACGCCAACGGCCGGCTCCCCGTCGATCCCCACTTTATAGCGCCATTCGTCGACGGTCCCCGTCATGGCATAGCGGATCTTCTGATCTTTGGCCCAGCTCAATGCCGAGTCATACAATTTATGATCCGAACCCAATAACAACGACTCGTCCTGGAGAGTCGACGGATAGCGGAGTAAATGGGTAATGCCTTGACTGTAGAGCAAAGCTTCGGTAATCGCCTCAGCGCGGCGACCGGCTTGTGGAGTTTCGGTATGATTTACGATCGGCAGTAAGGCCCATGAAGCATGCGGCTCGATGAGCGGATCGCGAGAATGATCAATGACCGTGCAGCCATATGTCATGAACAGGCTTATTCCAAACATCACCAAGAAAAGTTTTTTCATTGTGTCACCTATTGAATTAAAACCAACGTTGATATTGAAGATTGATTCGCGTGGTTGTGGCATTCTGCCCAAATCCACCTCGGATATTGCTGCCAGACAGTGAAAGTCGATCCTGACCGAATAATCGTGCGGCCAGACCTGCCTCAAGGCTATGCCCAATTCCCGTCGCGCTGTTGTAATTCAAGCCAAGGAGGCCGAAGGGACGGATGCCTTTAGTGTAGATGTCGCGTATGGAATCCCCTAGACTCAGATTGATCCCGCCTTGCATGAAATTTTGAGGAATCACTTGAAGAGGAGTCGGCACTTCCTCCGTATGCGGAATAAGGCGGCTCATACTTCCCGGTAAGGTATTGACACGCCAGTAGCGTTGTACGGTTCCGACCAGACGAACCGTCACATCTGGATATTCTCGTCGAACATGATGACCAATGACGCCTTCTACGCCAACTCCACGGCCAAGATCGTCACGCGTTTGGCTAAAAAACCAAGGAGCATCTAATTGAAGAGACATGAACTGACGTTTTGAGAAATAGTAGAGACCTTGTCCTCTGACAAAATCTTTCACGCCTCCGATCTGCAGTACAATAGAATCGTCAGCCTTTTGATTACGTCCCATGGTGACCGTCGTTGAGAAATGTTCGTTCCAGGTTTGTTCATAGTCGATGTTCAATCCAAAGACATTTGAGAGTGCGTTTCGATGAAACCCTGTTAAACGTACCGTTCCTGTCGGCCATTGATAGCCCAGCGATAGTCCGAATTGACGGTCGACTCGTGGGACTCCGGTTAACGCTCTTGAATCGACACTTTTCTGCCAGGCGATAGAAGCTTCTGGTTTGACTTCAACGCGTCCTAATTGAATCGGCATTGCGGTTTTTGAGACATAGCTCGAAAGAGGTCGCCGTTGTTCAAACATCACGCGTGAAGTGACTTCATCTGCGGCGTTCATGACGGCTTCTTGGAATTGAACATGTGCGGCATTCTGATCTGGGTGGCGTGTCAATGAATCAAAGGCTAGCTCTTGCGCCATCGTCTTCCGGTCAAGTCTGTTCGCGGCTTCAATATGATCGGATGTCGATAACGTGTCTGTATAATTATGAGCGATAGCTTCGATCTCCACCCAGTCATTTTCTGCAAGTGCAATGGCAAGTTTGGCCCAACCCGGTTCATGAAATTGCTGGGCATACGCATTCCAGAGCCAACGTTTGGCAGCGTCAAAGGCTTCTTGAGAGAGAAACCATGCGACGACGAGTTCTTTCATGACTGGTGCTGTCAACTGAGTTCGTGCATTTCGCAACAGGGAAAGGAGTGTATCCCCGGGGTCTTTTCTCTGTGTCAATATGGCGAGCGCCTCAATTGTTTCAGAAGAAGGGGCTTCAGATGGGTGAGACAAGAGCGACTGGCGAATGACCGTCCATGCATGTTGGCGAACTTGCCATGCCAACACGGTTTGGGAGGATGCCTCAAGAGCTGACGCGTAGTTCAAGAGCCAAAGATAATCCTGTTGTCGAGTCTTCAGTTGCCGAACGAAGTATGGGAGGGCTTGTCGATGCTGATCGAGGACGACATATGCAGCTGCGACGGGACCCCATAGTCTCGAATCAAACTCAATGGCAGCCTGCCATGTATCAAGATAGTATTTCAGTGCCGTTCGATTCTGGCGTTCGACCAAAAACCACAACACCGCTTCTTTCGTTTCGTTCGATTCCGGATTGATAGTCAGGGCTTGTTCATAGGCGCGAAGGGCTTGAGATGGTTGGCCGATTTTCCACATGATTTCTGCACGAATGATCCAATACCGTTCCTGATGAACAACGAGATCCTCTTCCCATGGCAAGAGCCCTTCTAAGGTCGATTGCACCTGTTCAAATTGTTGTTCTTGGAGTTGGAGATCCAATGCGTGCATCAAAAACTTTGGGCTATGAAATGTCTTCCATCCTGCAAGACTGACTTGAATAGCTTCTGATGGTTGTGTGTGACGTAAAAGTAGAATGAGGCGTTCCTGAGCTTCACCTGTAAGTTGCTGCCGAGCGCGTAATTGCTGATAAGCGTGTTCAGCTTCTTGATCATCTTCGAATATCCACGCTAAATGTCCAATAAATTTCCAATATTCGTCATCGTCTTCTTTCGCGTGACTTTTCACGCTCCGCAATAAGGCATAGGCATTCTGTAAATCACCACGAGCCGACAAGAGCCGTGCTTGCTGGGTTGCCCAGGTGAGCTGTGACCCGTATTGTTCTTCGAGCTCTCGATAGTAGCGATAGGCTTTTGTGACTTGGCCCATTCGTTGGTAGAGGTTGGCAATATGTTCAAGATAGGCCTGATTCGGTCGACGTTGATAAAGGTGAGTCAAATAGGCGACAGCCTCTTCCGGTTTTCCTATCCGCTCGAATCCATCCGATAGTGCACGCCATTCCGACTCCGATAAGGCTCGCAATTTCCCCAACCCCAAGAGGGCGAACACAATATTCTCGTCATCATAGGCACCTGGGGCTAATCGCAGTATTTGTTCAAAAGACTTTCGGCTCGGTTTCTTCTCCGCAATCGTTCGCCATTGTGTAAGTGCAACCTGTTGACGGCCTGTCCACTCAGCGACTTGAGCGAGTTTTTTTCTCCATGCTAATCGATGAGGAGCTTGTTCGACGGCGGCTTTGGCTAATTGATAGGCATCGTGTAAGTTCTGATTTTCTAAGAAGACCGCATATCCAAGCTGATACATCTGATCATCAAACTTCCGAAATTTTCTCTGCCTTTCCGGAAGTGTGTTCTTGGACGATTGGGTTTGAGTGGCAAGAGTCCGGTAGCGGGAGAAGTTGTTCGTTGAAGACCAACTTGGGGCATATTCAAAATCTGTGATCTTCGCAAGTACCGGAGCGAAGACGAATGCGTACTCATCTTCGTGATCTTCAAAATCTGCACGGACTTGAAGGTTTCGAAAGATAAGGCTAATCGAAGCAACCTGCAATAAATCCTTTACATATTTTTGAGCAAAGTCGCCATCTCCTGCGGCACGGCCAAGTGACACCAAAAATAACAAGGTTGTTTCATCATGTCGTAAGTCGCCCAGATGTTGTTCAGCTTGTATGATGGCTTGTGTGAGTAAATTTCCAAACTGTAACGCTTTCAGTGCTGCGAGATAATAGTCACGCTTATGCACTTGACGAGTTTCCTGACTCTGAGCAGAAAAATACAAGGTTGCAGCTTTTTGATACGCCCCCTGCCCTAACGCCAATTCGGCAGCTTTCGCATACCACTGTGCAGTCTGAGGGGTTGATTGCTGTCCGAGTTGTTCATACATGGATTGTGCGAGACGCTGATCGCCAACCATCAGCGCAAATTCTGCAAATTGGGAGAGTGTTTCACTGTCATATTCCTGGGATGTTTCTGCTAGCCGTGTAAGATATTGTCCAATTTGCCGTATGCCCTGACGACGGGCTGATGATGTTTCTGGGAATGAAAAGGTTTGAGTTTTGAGCATCTGGAGATTGAATAGCTGCGCATTCATCCGCACATGTGGGTTGTCGCTCGTGAGTAATGGAGTGACAGTTTCTTGGGCATGTGTCATGTTGCCGATCGCAAACTGATGTTGAGCAAGCATAAAACGAAGGTCAGTATCCTCGGGTTTGGCTTTCAGAAGATTGAGGAGAAAAAATGTACTGACCGTCGATGCTTGGCTGGCTTGAGCGACTTGATTAAAGATCCGTTGCTTCGGAAACAACACCATCAACACTAAAACGATCCCAACAGCAAATAACGAGATCGACCAGAGAGAGAACAATCGTTCCCTGGTTTGACGATCCGAGCGTCTAAGAACATGTGATGCTGATGGGTTTTTCACGTTGTTGTGTGACAAAAAGGTTCAATAGCTTCCCTTCTTGTCGGTTCTCAACGTGTCCAACATTAGCCGTTACCGCACACTTTGTTGCATTTCC
>BQIU01000001.1 GCA_021603905.1 Nitrospirales bacterium | reverse complement strand
TCTGTTGAAGAGGAAACGTGGCTGTCACTCAGAAAAATCTCTCTCGTGTGAATCACAATGAAGAGGGACATGCGCGTCCATTGATGTCCTATTTGGAAACGATTGCCGATCGTCGGTCCGTGCCTGGTGTGTTATCTTTTTCGGCTACGGGAGACGTTTTGTACGTGAACACAGAGGCGGAGATGTTGTGTCGTCAAATCCTCGGGAGCCGTTCCGGAGAGAAGTCTACAAAGCCCTACCCCTCAGAAGTTTTAGATATGTGTGAGGACTTGAAAAACGCGCTGCATGAGCAATTAAAGTTAGAAGATTATGAACATCTTGAATTTCGCCGGGTGACAGGAAATTTAGAGGTTCCTGTTCTGCTGCGCGGGTTCTTGTTGCCAGATCCTTATCGTCAGCAAGATACACGTTTTTTGATTCTTATGGAAAAAATTGGTCGAGAGAGCCGTGTGATTCCGGTCCAAGCGACAGAGCGCTTTCATTTAACCGAACGGGAACAAGAAATAGTACGGCATATTGCGGATGGCCGGACGAATAAGGATATTGCCAATACCCTTTCGATTAGTGAGCACACGGTGAAAGAACATGTCAGACATCTTCTCAAGAAAACTAAATCTTCCACCAGAACAGGCATTCTCGCTCAAATCTATCAAGATTCCTGACTTTTAATTCATTAGTTCTTGTCTTTTCAAATCAACTTGTAATTTTAGGATGATGTTCGGCTTTCTCAGCCAATACGTCTGTGACGAATGGACGAACGTGGCATGTCTTGATTCTATCGAGCGAAGGCGTAGATAATCCCCCTTCGGTCTTGTCACTGATTGTTGGGAATGGAGCCTGTGATTTTTCGGCCATGTTGAGCTTCCTGCAACTTTTATCTTTGGCGTTTGCGATGCCGGAATCATCTGGTGATCTCGATGAGTCTCAATTGGTTGATGCGCTGCGAAGTGGAGAGGACGCCGCCTTTGCCAAGGTCGTCGATCAGTATTCGGGGTCATTATTACGGTTGGCCATGGCCTATGTCTCCAGTCGGGCGGTCGCAGAAGAAGTGGTCCAAGAGACCTGGCTTGGCGTCTTTGAAGGGTTGTCTCGATTTGAGGGGCGTTCATCCTTTAAAACCTGGCTCTTTACGATTTTAACGAATCGAGCCAAAACCCGAGGGCTACGAGAAAGTCGATATGTTGCCTTAGCCGAAAAGTCCGGTATGGACGATGGTGAAGCAGGAACCGGGGTTGATCTGGATTTATTTATCCAAGCCGGGACAAAGGCGGGGCATTGGATTGAACCTCCGCATGCCTGGGATCATAGCACCCCCGAACGGTTGGCCTTATCAAAAGAAATCCGTGAGCAGATTGAACAGGCCATCGAGAGTCTTCCTCAGATACAACGGCAAGTGATTACCCTCAGAGATCTGGAGGGGGTCAGTTCTGATGAAGTGTGTAACATTGTCGGTGTAACGGAGACCAATCAACGTGTGCTGTTACACCGTGCACGGACTCGTGTACGTAAAACGCTCGCTCCCTATGCCAAAGGAGATTCAGGGTCACTCTCATGACGAGTAAATTTAAACAACAAGCCATGACCTATATGACGGGTAACCTCACATGTCAGGAAGTAGCCAGTATCATAACCGAATACCTCGAAGGCGCGATGCCGTTATCGACACGCCTTCGATTTCATCTGCACTTGGGTCTCTGTTTTTCATGCAGGAAATATCTCAAGCAAATGAAATATACCATTCAAACACTTGGGAAACTTCCTGCAGATCCGATATCCCCAGAGATTCGAGAAGAATTGCTTCGTCGATTCCGTCATTGGAAACAGAGATAAGTTTGCCCGTGGATAATCATAACCCGGCAGGTACGGTTGTATGTCGACATTCATTGTTGCAATGAATCACGCAGATTTCCATTGCCGTCCATTCATTGTGTCATCTATTAGCAAGGAGTGCTTCTTATGGCGCTAACAACTTCCACTATGTTGCCGCTTGGCACCACGATGCCATTCTTTTCATTGCCAGATGTGGTCTCTGGGAGCATGATTTCTCCGGAAATGTTTGACTTGTCTCAAGGGGTGTTGGTGATGTTTATCTGTAAGCACTGTCCCTATGTGGTTCATGTCAAAGATGAATTAGCGCGGCTTGGTAAGGACTATCACCAGTCGGGCCTGGGCATAGTGGCGATCAGCAGCAACGATGCCAGCAGCTATCCTGATGATGCGCCGGATTCTTTGAAGGCCATGGCCGAACAATTGGGCTTAGTGTTTCCGTTCTGCTATGACGAAAGCCAAGAAACGGCAAAGGCCTTTACAGCCGCCTGTACTCCGGACTTCTTTCTCTTTGATAACAAACAACAGTTAGTGTATCGAGGGCAACTTGATGACAGTCGGCCTGGTAATGGAAAGCCGGTGACAGGAAAAGACTTACGAGCTGCGGTGGATCGTGTGTTAGCAGGGAACGAGGTGTCTCAAACGCAGCGGTCGAGCGCGGGTTGTAATATTAAGTGGAAGCTTGGGAACGAGCCCGATTATGCCTAGGCACGGGTGAGGAAGAAGACGACCGGTCCATTAATACTGGCGGTGTTGGCCGTAACATCTGAAATTTTTATGGTGGGACGCGTATACTGTTTCTTTACGAATGTTGTCAGTTGCCGTCTGCACGTTTGAAGATAATATCTCCAAAATACGCAATGGCAGCTTCTTTCGTGTTGTCGGTGTCTGTCATAATGGCCACACCGGAAATCATGGGCGGTTCTTCGCCGAACGCTCGCAAGTAATCATCATACACATTTCGTTCTTCCGTGACCCATTGCCCGAGTTTCGTTGCTCCACTTTCTGTCACGAACATTTGTACGCGATCAGTGTACGGATTCGGGACCATCGTTCCGACTGGACTTTTGCTTTCCCAAATATAGTTGATGGCACCAAGTGGCGGGTATTGCCCATAGAGTAATTTAGCGGCCTCGTATTTCGCTTGTTCAAACAATCCGACCTTCTGACTTTCGTAGGCAAAGGTAATGTAGATTCTTGCCGGATAGTCATCACCTTCCTTTTGTGTCACATCGCCGTTTTTGAAGATATTCTCCACTTTCCATCGCCAGGTTATGAGTGGAAACTGTTTGGGATCAATGGTGATGGCGCGAGTAAGTCCGGATGAACTTTCCACGCTTGTGGCTTTGACGACCACCTGATCCTTGTCTTTGACAAGTTCATAGCGGGTGTGTTCTTTGATTTTCTCAAACGTCAGGGGTTTCCAATCGTCAGGAAATGTTTCCCCTTCTTGAGCCTGAGAAAAAGCTCCAACTTCAAGAGTGGCTGGAGAAGGGGATTGCGCAAGGCTAAGATGGGGCAAAAAGCCAAAAACGGCCCAGAGAACAATTGTGCAAGCGATGCTGGTTTGACGAAGAAACCGAAGTCCTTGCCTTAAGGTTTTCTTTGAGCTTGTAGTGTGTTCTGAAGTGTTGCGGTCATCGTGTCCAGGCAAACAGTTTTTGAAGCAATCGTTTTTTTCCATCGGTGAAGGTCGTTTTTCTCCAGGCATTCGCGACTTTTTTCACGACTTCCGCCTGGGTGGGATAAGGGTGAATGGTTCCCGTGATTGTGCTGAGACCAACCTTGGCTTTCATCGCCAGGGTAAACTCACTAATCATGTCTCCAGCATGCGAAGCGACAATTGTTGCACCCAGGATTGTATCAGTTCCCTTTTTGACATGCACCCTGGCAAAGCCCTCGTCTTCGCCATCCAAAATGGCCCGATCCACTTCATTGAGGTGAAAGGTAAAGGTGTCAATTTCAATGTTGCGCTGTTCGGCTTCATGTCCATACAGACCAACATGTGCGATTTCTGGTTCTGTGAAGGTACACCATGGGATAATCAGGGAATTGGTGCTGGCGTAGCCGATTCCAAACGGGTGAGGAAAGAGCGCATTTTGAATCACGATTTGTGCCATAGCATCGGCAGTATGGGTAAATTTAAATGGGAAACATACATCGCCTGCCGCGTAAATTTTAGAATTGGTCGTTTGAAGGCGGTCGGAGACCTTGACGCCTGAGCGGGTATCGAATTCAACACCGACGGTATTCAACCCCAATTCTTCCACATTTGGCGCACGTCCAATCCCGATCAGGATCTCGGTGACCGGCAATTCCTTAGATTGTCCATCGATCTCATAGTGAATTACTTTCCCGGTTTCGTTCTTAGAGACATGCGTGATTTTCGCATTACAGAAAAATTTCACGCCGTCACGATTCATGGCCTCTTTGACGACCTCCGCCGCTTCGGCATCTTCACGGGGAAGAATTCGGCACTCCTGTTCAAAAACGATCACCTTACTGCCAAATCGCGCGAAGGCTTGTGCCAATTCGCAGCCAATTGGTCCCGCCCCAATCACGGCCAACGAGGATGGAAGTGTTGTCAGGTTAAACACGGTTTCATTGGTCAGGAATCCAGCATCTTTCAGTCCGGGAATTGGCAGGGCAATGGCTCGAGCTCCGGTGCAAATGACCGCTTTGGCATACGGTAAGATTTGGTCGCCGACCGTGATGGTCCCATCACCGGAGAACCGTCCTTCTCCGATGTAGACATCCACGCCAAGTTTTTTGTAACGATGGGCTGAATCGACATGGCTGATACGGGCTCGAAGTTTTCGCATGCGGGCCATGGCTGTGCCGAAATTCGTCTGGACGTTTCCAGAAATATCCAGTCCAAATTCTTGAGCCTGCTTGAGTTCTGCCCAGGCCCGAGATGCGCGAATCACCCCTTTTGAAGGGACGCATCCCACGTTTAAACAATCGCCTCCCATGAGATGCCGTTCGATCAGCGCCACTTTCGCTCCGAGTGCTGAGGCGACAGCTGCCGTGACTAGGCCAGCCGTTCCTGCGCCAATGATAACCAGATTATACTTTCCATCTGGTTTGGGATTCGTCCATTGAGGCGGATGCACATTATTGAGCAATGCTTGATTGAATTCGTCCATTGGTTGAATCTCAATGGCATGATTAGTCGTAGGAGATTGAGTCATCGTATCCTCAAATTAAAAGTATGAAAAAGGAATGTGAGTCGTATGTCATGTACGGTGTCACAATCTGTTGACGTTAGGCGCCGGGACTGCTCTTTCCGGTGATTTTTCGATAGACAATGGGCATGACCGCGAGAAGCCCAAGAAACGTAAAGGCAAGCAATACAGGTGGTGATGCGATTTCGGATAAAGAATTGATCGTTCCGAGTTGGCGACCGGCAAACGCAAAGACGAAACTGCCGGGAATGATGCCCAGGGCCGTCGCGGAAATGTAGGTGCCAAGGTTGACTCGGGTGAGACCGGAAACCAGGTTAACCAAGAAAAAGGGGAACGCTGGAATGAGACGGAGCGTCATGAGGTAGCTAAAGGCGTTTTTGGCAAACCCAGCTTGAATCGGACCCAGCCGATCCCCAAATTTACTTTCAACCCAATCCCGCAGAAGATAGCGGGATGCAAGAAAGGCGAGAGTCGCACCGGTTGTGGCTCCGACGTTGACGAACAGAGTCCCTAAAATACTTCCAAAAAGAAAGCCGCCTGCAAGAGTCAGAATAGCTCCGCCAGGAAGCGAAAACGCAGTTTGGACAATATAGACCAGAATAAAGAGGGAAACCGCGAGGGTGAAATGACTTTCAGTATAGGCAAGAAGATGATCACGATTGGCTTTAAGCGATTCGAGGGAAAGATAGGCTCCCAAGTCGAAGTAAAAAAATGCAGTAATTCCAGACAACAAGAACAGAGCCGTCACAATCTTTCCTGTAGAGCTCGAAGAACTCGTGTCATCTGTTTCTCCGGCATTAGGCATAGCGTGCTCCAAATGGTGAGTTCTCATAACACATGCTCCTTTTTCGTTTGTGCATCTTTAGTGTCCTGCTGATTGAAAGTACTGCGATATGATGCGTACGACTGAAAAGGAGTCTCATGAAGTTGAAACTTGTTACAGAAATGTTGATGATGTCATGCCCCCAGAAGGTTTCTTTCAAAATAGCAGGCTTAGGAATGTCGTCACGGATAACAACCTGCGAGAAACGATTAGACTACTCTCGGAACAGTGTACTTGAATGATTCATAAGGAAACAGGAGATTCATGACTGTTGCTGATGAAAAGAACGGATATTCTAGATTTGGGAAATGGCTCAATTTAGCAGGATTCGTGCTTGTCTTAGCTTGTTCGTACTGGGTGTTCCATTCTTATGATCTCACCAAATATCTTCAACCTATCAAGCTCGTCGAGTTTATTCAGTCTTTTGGGATGATAGCACCTGTGGTGTTTGTGAGCATCATGGCACTGGCCGTTGTGGTCAGCCCGATTCCCAGCATACCTTTAGATCTCGCTGCAGGTGTGGCCTTTGGACCGTGGTTTGGAACTCTCTATGCGGTTATTGGTGCAGAGATTGGTGCCATCATAAGTTTTCTTATTGGGAGAAGGTTAGGGAGAGATATGCTTGCTCGCCTCCTGAAAAGTGATGTGGTGTTTTGTGAGAAATGTTCTGATCATCATCTTATGGGGTTTGTCTTCTTGTCTCGACTCCTTCCAATCTTTTCATTTGACCTTGTGAGTTATGGGGCGGGCTTGACCTCCATGAGTTTGAAAGCGTTTGCCATTGCAACGTTTTTAGGCATGGTTCCCCCAACCTTTGCCTTAGTCTACTTCGGGAGCAGTACGCTAGCCGTAGATTGGCTGGTCATTCTCTTGGGGGTCCTCTTAGTGGGGTTTTTCCTGGTTCTGCCAAAATTGATCATGCGAAATCAGTCGACCTGGTGGGTCCGAATGATTCAAGGGAAGAAGCCGGATGCCAGTGAAAAACTAACACGTACTCCTGAACCTGTCTTCGTAGCAGAGCCTGCTCCAAAATGTTCTTGGTGTGGTGCAAAGGAATATAGTCAATAGGTTGGTAATGTAATTGTCTTAAATAAAAACAAGAGTAACGAGGGAGATTGTTCGTGTGTACCAATTGTGGTACGGTGATACGTGAGTCACGTTCAGAAGGTCATAACTGCTACGTTTTACAAGCTTCCCAGTGAAACGAGCCTGTGAGAGATTGACTTTTGGAATTGTCTGGGGCGGAACGAAAGATCATTGGGAGAGACTTGATGGCGGTTGAACTTAGCTGGCCATGTGGCGAACCGTTGTGTAAGTCCTTATCCGGTTATGCAGGCCTTCGGGAGGTACGCAGTGAATTGTCCGATGGACAGATTGCACGGATGTTTTTCTATGTAAGCCGGTCTGAAATGGTCTGCTTCATGGATGAAATCACAAAAGACGCCAGATAAAGAATTGAAACTCGCGAACAAACGTAAGAAGGAGCATGAGCGATATGAAGCGGAAAAAGACTAACCCTCGGTCGGGGTCCACGCTTGAAAAATTATTGAGGCCGGAAGGGCAGTATGAAGAATGTCAAACCGATGCGATTAAGAAAGTGTTGGCCTATAAATTGGGCGAAGCCATGGAAGAAAAAAATCTTTCAAAAGCCGCGATGGCTTCCCGTATGGAAACGAGCCGATCTCAACTCGATCGCTTATTAGATCCGGAAAATGAATCAGTCACGTTACGCACGATGAAAAGGGCTGCGGAGGCTTTGGGGTTAAAATTGGAATTGCAGCTTCGGTAGCTTCTGTATGCTCAACTCGAAATGATTCAATCTAGCAGATCAGAATGTTTTAGGGCAAAAGCCGGAGGGCAATGGAAAATAAGGCCAGGTTCATTTTTTAAGTGATATAACTAATTTGACCAAAAGACGATATAACTAGATTTGACCCCAAGATTGACCCCAAGATTGCCCCCAAGATCAGGCAATGCTCAACAAAAATTGACGTCATGATCTCAGTGATTTTCTCAAGGCTTTCGGTGCAAAGGGTATAACAGAAATTAATCCATTGGATCCGGAAAACAGCTAATGCAATATTCCCCCACCGGCTTGCGCGAATAGACGATTAAAACTCGATTATTAAGATTCAAGAGGGGCTGCAGAGTATGACGGATATGAAAAACAATTGTTTATTGCATGCGATGCGCGCCTGCGTTGAAAACGGGCAACGCCTACATGAAGATGCAGAGTGGATGGGGTCAGAGCGATCAACGACAGCGGTTGCTCTTTGCATTCTAGCACAAGAGGAGTTTGCCAAAGCATTCCTGCTCCATTTGGTCTACGAAGGAACCATTCCTTGGACTGCCAAAGTGCGTGAGTCCTTATACAATCATAAGTATAAGCAACTCGTTGGGATAATTATGGAGTGGCTCAGCCCTTCAGACGATGAGTTCATCGCCAGGCTTAAGATGGGAACAAATGACCAAATAGTACCTGCACCTGTCGCCGATGCGATGAAGCTGTACGTTGAAAAAGTATTACCAAATGGACACATATCCTGTCCACCGGCTGCGAGTGATTCAGTTGCAATGACCGTTGTTGACGGTGACCGGGATAAAACCAAACAAGACGCTCTCTATGTACGTTTGTCTAAGGAAGGGGAAGTTTGTAGCATTCCTTCTCCCTTTACTCACGAAATAGTAGAAGCAGAGCTGGATAGGACCAAACGACTTGGTGATATGGTCGGACCACTTCGAGAGGGTGCTCTTGGCCCAGTATTCGATTATGCCCTTTTTGTAGAAACTATGAACTTTCTTTTACTGGACAAGAGAAATCGTCCCTTCTTACTCCTGAAAGAATCGAAATTCGACGGACCAGTAGCCGCGCCGAATGAGACTAACGAGTTGAAAGCCATAACCGTGCTCATCGAGAACATTTCATACGAACAGGCAACAGGTGTCAATGGTCATGCGGCAGTGTTTGTTGAGGAAGGGGACAAAGAGCTATTTGAGCAATTTTTCCGCATTGAACCTTTTATGGTTGATCCGCATACCACCATGATTTGCACCTTTGACGTGTCCAAAGAGATATTTAACTGTAGGACCTCTCCCTCACATAAGCTCGTTCTGTATGTCAACTTCAAGTACCACGGGACCCTCACAGACCGTATTTACCATGTGCGCATGTGGAGTAGATATGATTCCAGCGTTGGAATTTTCAGGGAAACGCTTACAGACTTGCAGGAGTCAGTGAATGGTGGGTCTCAGCCTTTAGTAGAAACAAAGATATGGTGGAACCGCCCAACTATTAGGTAAGTCGTATTTTTGCCCCGACCTCTCAGCGCCAGTAAGGCGAAACTCCGTGTTGCTGATCTTCGACAAAGCGGCAATCGAGGCTCACCGTTTGGTTGCCATGGAAAGGGGACATTCTACTTTTTCTTCGCCTTATGCTAGCTGTCATCAAGAAATTCTTATTAGTGATGTCACTCGGAAAGCTCAATTAAAGCCATTTCTTCGGCAAGGAAGCCACCGTCGTGAGGCACTGGTTCTCGCGTCGCCTGTAAGTCCAATCGCGTCTCTATTACAGCGATCGAGAGAAGTGGAGAGAAGAAAGCATCCCTCGGCGACTGGGAATGTGATACGGTGAATTGGACAGGATCGAAAGAGCGTGGCTGTGACGGTTGTTGACCCCGCTTCACTGAGTAAGATGAGCAAAGTATTATGACGTCCTGTCTTGATCCCTTTATCTTCCCATTTTTCTTTTCATACGATCTCACTCTTTTGGTTTTGTCCGAATATGGCTTGTGTGATATCGATGATATAGAAGTGGAGGACTTAACAATGGGACAATTAATTGTTCGAAATATTGAAGAAGATGTGAAGCTGCGTTTACGTCAACGGGCTTTTCGACACGGCCGAAGTGTGGAGGAAGAGGTGCGCGATATTCTTCGGAATGCCACAAAGAATGAAGGGAAGCGAACGGATGGTTTTGGCTCAGCAATGAGCCGCCTGTTTCAAGGTATTGGGTTACAAAAAGACATTCCGGAACTCAAAGGGACTTCTCCTCAATCTACTGACTTCGAATCATGATCATTCTCGATACGAATATCCTCTCTGCGGTGAAGCAGGAGCAGGGCGATTCTATCATCGTGTCATGACTTGACAGACAGGCATGGGTATCAATCTGGACCAGCTCGATCACAGTATTTGAAATTCGTTTAGGACTCTCGTCTTTCACAAAAGGCAAGCGACGTGTCAAACTTGAGGATGCTTTTCAGCAGATGCTGGGAAATATACTTAAAGGACGAATACTTCCTTTTGACGAAGATGCGGCATTAACGGCTGGAGAGTTAGCTGCAGGTAGGCGACGCCGAGGAATCACCGTCGATATGCGAGATACACAAATTGTAGGAATTGCCATTGCGAAGCGAAGTCGTATTGCCACACTGAATATCAAAGATTTCGATGGACTCTCTGTGTCTGTCATTAATCCGTGGAAAAAACGTTGAAGAGGCATAGGTCTTTTGCTGTCATTGAACTTGTGATATCTTTCGAAGTAAAGCTTCTGGATACACTTTGAAGAAAGCCGTTCATGGGTCATTCGCAGCGGACACGTTTGGGTCAGGAGCTTGAAACAACGTCGCTGAGGGTTTGAGTAGGGCTAGATAATGAGAGGGGTCTCAGGAGTTCCAGCATTGCGAATTCTGGAATAATCTTTTATTCTGAAGTGAAGACGTTAAGTGTGAGGCATTGAGAATGACGACAACTCCCTCCAGTGTGAAGTTTACCTATGAGGATTATCTCAGCTTTCCTGACGATGGGAAGCGTCATGAAATCATCGATGGAGAGCGCTACGTGACACCCGCACCCTTGACTAAACATCAGCGCATTTCCGGCAATCTCTTTGCCGCGCTTCATCATCATTGTCAACAGACCAAGGCCGGAATAGTGTTTGCTGCGCCGACAGATGTCAAATTGACGGAGATTGATGTTGTGCAACCCGACCTTTTATTTGTCGCGAAGAGTCGAGTTCACCTCGTCACCCGTGAGAATATTCAAGGTGCGCCAGATTTTATTATCGAGATCCTCTCCGATTCAACTCGTCGACGCGATGAACGATTTAAACGCACACTCTATGAACGTCATCAGGTATCCGAATATTGGATTGTTGATCCTGAACTAGAAAGTGTGAAAATCTATCGACTTCATGAAGGCCGTTATCATGCTCCTCACGAAATGACTACTGAGTCACCTCAGGAGAAACTCTCTACGCCACTCCTTTCTGAATTTACCCTGAAAATTCAGGATATCTTTGAATAACGTGGGTCTTGCAAAACCTTGCCTTTGATCTTCTGCCTGAGCCGTGGGCAGCCGATGGTCTCGATTATTTCTCTTTTCCAGCGAGGGGAAAACGTGTTTTTTGTGCAAGGCATGGCTGATTCCTCTGGGAATGTGACCGGCCTCTAATCGGCAACCTTCGACCAGAAAACCGTAGAATCCAGTCTTGTACGTATGTTCGTTATTGAAGCTTTTCTACGAGTTCTTCTGACGGGTAGGTCAGGATTTCGGCTAAGGTTGGGTGGTAGTGGGGAATGCGGAGCATGTCGTGGACGGTACCGTGATAGTACATGATCGTGATCAGTTCATGAATCAGCTCTGCGGCTTCTGGGCCAACGATATGACCTCCGATCAGTTCTCCGGTTTGCGGACGACATAAAATTTTGACATGCCCATGCATTTCTCCTAGACACATGGCTTTTCCGTGATCGTTAAATGGGTATGATGCGGTGAGATAACTAATACCTTGTTGTGTACACTCTCGTTCGGACAATCCGACATTGGCGACTTGCGGATCGGTGAAAACAACCTGAGTTTTTAGCCGATTGTCGTGTTTGCGAGGTGAAGCTTCCGGGTGTGAAGCGTTCCATCCAGCAATTTCTCCTTCTTGGATAGCGATATGAACGATTTCTCGAAGGCCGTTTACGTCTCCGACCGCAAAAATATGTGGGGTCGAAGTCCGCATCTCATTTGAAACAGTAATGGCTCCCTGATGAGTCTCTACCTTGGCCTTGTCCAGATTTAAATTATCGATATTGGGGCGACGCCCAAGTGCTTGTAGAATCACTTCTGCCGAAACGCTTTGTTCTTTTCCATTGTGAAGGAAATGGGTGGTTTTGAGACTTCCCGCTTGGCTAAAATGTTGAAGTTGGGTGGAAGTGAATACTGTCATACCTTCTTCGCGAAATCGATCTTCCACCGGGCGAGCCAGGTCCTCATCACCGTCAGATAATATATAAGCGCTTCGTTGAAGGAGGGTCACCAAAGTGCCCAGTCGTGAAAAAAATTGCGCGAACTCAAGGGCTACCGCTCCTCCGCCTAAAATAGTCATTGATTGGGGTAGTGTGCGCAATTCCAGCGCTTCATCGCTCGTGATATAGCCCACCTCCTCAAGTCCTGGTATGGGAATTCGCGAGACCACGGATCCTGTCGAGATAATGAACGATTTAGCACTCAATCGGTGTGGACCTGCTTGAACTTCAGTTGGTGATAAGAACTGGGCGTGTTCTTGGTAAAGTGTGAACCGTGGATCTTTGAGAGATTCGATTCGATAATCTGCAAATTCTTGAATGAGTCGAGCTTTGCGGTCAATAATGGCAGAGAGATTGGCTTTTGCCACGACGGGATGCAACCCAAACTCCTCAGCGCGGTGCATGAGTGACATGACATCAGAAGAGCGGAGAATGGTTTTGGTGGGCATGCAGCCCCTAAGAATACAGAGGCCACCTAATGGCCCGTGGTCGATGATGGCTACCTTTGCCCCTTCGTCTCTTGCGGTGCGAGCGGCAGCATATCCGGCAGAGCCACCACCTATGATAATCACATCGTAATTCATTAATTTCTCAGGAGCCATGGTCAGTGAGTCTCTCGTTGATGAAGATTGTTCTTGCGGCAAGGTCATCTAAACAGATTCTGAAGTTCTATCCGTATGAATAGGAAACTCAAGGCATGAAGATAACATGGTCATTCCCATTTGTCGTGCTGTGGGTGTTGATGGGCCAGGGCTGTGTCAAAGCCACTGGCCCACTGGCTACCTTACCCATCGTGAGCCCGACAGCGTCAGAGTTGAATTTGTCTGGCATTCAAGCCTACAACGATGGCCAATGGGAGTTGGCGAAACAGCGTTTTGAGGACGCTCTTCTCGCTGATGATCAATTGCCGGAAGTGTATTTTAATCTTGCGCTGACCTTACATAAACTTGAAGATCATCAACAGGCCACTGAATATTTTCAAAAAGCTGGTGAGTTAGCGCCACGCAACGACAGCATTATTCAATCATCGGTCTATCGCAATCATCTGGGGCTGTCTTCGACATTTGAACGACATATGAGCGGGGGATACCGTTATGCCCGATAGATCGTGATTTTTTATTGTCATGCCAGATTGGTGTTTCCTCCTTAGGTGATGTCGTTGATTGATCAATTGCATTCGACGGGGAGAGCGTGATGATCCCTTCACTTCAAGTTTCGAGGATGAACTACTGAGCAATTCATGTAACTAACCCCATGCGATCAATCCTTCACATAGACATGGATGCTTTTTATGCATCAGTTGAACAACGCGATAATTCGGCGTTTCGTGGGAAACCTGTCGTGGTTGGGGCAAATCCTCAAGGAGGCAAGGGACGGGGGGTGGTGTCCGCGGCGTCATACGAAGCACGTACATTTGGTATTCATTCTGCGATGCCGATCAATCAGGCATATCGACGGTGTCCGTCTGCAATTTTTCTTCCCGTTCGTATGGCGCGATATGAAGAGGTGTCTGAACGAATTTTTGAGATTTTTTCCCGGTACACAAATTTAGTTGAACCACTGAGTTTGGATGAAGCCTTTTTAGATGTCACGGGGAGCTATGCCTTATTCGGTTCAGCCGAAACGATTGGCCGGCGTATTCAAGCCAAGATTTTGAAGGAAGAGCAATTGCAGGCATCCGTGGGAATTGCAACGAATAAATTTGTCGCAAAAGTGGCGTCCGATCTTGAAAAACCTCGGGGTTTTGTCATGGTTCCGCATCAAAAGATCCATGATTTTTTGCGAAGCTTGCCCCTGACCCGTTTATGGGGTGTTGGGGCAAAGACCGCACCCCTTTTACAACAGATGGGGTATCGAACCATCGGAGATATCGCGCAACAGCCGCAAGAAACGCTCCGTGTGCGTTTTGGTAAACGGGGCGTGCATCTGTGGCAATTGGCTAATGGGTTAGATGATCGTCTGGTTGTGCCACGCTCCACGATGAAGTCAATCGGTGCTGAGACAACGTTTTCACATGATACCAGTGATGATGCACTCATTCGACAAACGCTGCTAGCCTTGTCTGAACGCGTTGGTCAACGATTACGAAATGAACACCAAGGGGCCTGTGGTCTCACGCTCAAATTTCGGAATACGGCCTTTGAAACGGTGACGCGATCATGTTCTTGGTCCGAACCGATCAATCAAGCCAGTGCCTTGTGGAAACAGGCGATGACACTTCTCGAGCGTGTTGGGGGCGGTGAGCAAAAGGTGAGATTGTTAGGGCTATCAGTCTCAAAGTTGGCCTTTCTTGGGTCGCATGAGCAATTAACGCTCTTTGAGCCAGACAGTCGACAGGAACATGATTTGTCGGAAGCGGTGGATATGATTCGCATGCGTTTTGGTGATGAATCCATTCAGTTGGGGTCATTGTTAGGAAAAGAGAAACCGTAGAAACGCAGGCAACGAGAATGGGAAATCTGTGCGTCAGGGTAGAGAATATTTGTTATGTCGCACGTGATCAGGGAGTTAAGCTGCCGTGTATGATTGGCTTTCACCCATAATAAGCCAGTGGCGGCTTTCGTGAGCTGGAATGGGCGGAGTGACCCAAAACCCTTGAATGGCATAACATCCGTGTTCAGAAAGGAATTGAACTTGGGCTTGTGTTTCGACTCCTTCAGCAATCACCTTGAGCCCCAGCGTATTTCCTAGGGCAAGAATGGCTTTCACAATTGCGGCATTATTGATGTCGGTGTCGAGGTCTTTGATTAACGATTGGTCCAGTTTGAGCCCATCGAGGGGAAATGCTTTAAGGTAACGAAGTGAGGCGTAGCCCACACCAAAGTCGTCGATATAAATTTTCACTCCCATGGCCTTCAGATCGCGTAACGTCGCCAGCGTACTCGGCGTTTCACTAATCAGAAAACTTTCCGTAAGTTCAACTTGAAGGTATTGCGGATCAAGTTGTGTCGCCTGAAGAATATGTTCGATCGTCGCAGGAAGATTTCGCTGATGAACCTGCCGTGCTGACAAGTTGACCGAGATGGGTGGTATCGGCAATCCTTCGCTTTCCCACTTTTTGGCTTGGAGACTGGCGGTTTCCATGACCCATTCCCCCATTGGCACGATGATTCCGGATTCCTCGGCTTTCGGAATAAAGTTCATCGGACTAATCATCCCCTGATACGGGTGTTGCCAACGAATCAACGCCTCCATTCCAATAATCTGTTGCGTGCGTAGATCCATTTGAGGCTGATAGTGCAGTAAAAATTCACCTTTCGCCAGCGCACGACGGAGTTCGACATCAATCGTCGTCCGGTCAAGTGACGAGGTCTGCATGCCGGCGGTGTAGAATTGAAAGTTGTTGCCGCCTTGCGCCTTGGCGCGGTACATCGCGGTATCACTATGTTTCAAGAGATCTTGAGCTTTGGCGCAATCCCACGGATAAATCGTCATTCCGACGCTTCCAGTAATGTGAAGTTCATGATCCAGGATCACCATCGGTTGAGTGATGAGATTAAGCAATCGCTGAGCGATGGTGCCGACGTCATCAACCGACACGACTTCATCAAGCAGAACGGCAAATTCATCACCTCCCATCCGGACGCCTGTGTCGACTTCGCGTATGCATTTCCTCAGACGATTCGCAACAGTTTTCAGCACGATATCCCCATATTCATGGCCAAAGGTATCGTTAATAGCTTTAAAGTGATCGAGATCCAGAAAGAGGAGCGCGATGGCGGCGTCATTGCGATGGCAGCGGGCTAATGCATAATGCAGTCGTTCGTAAAACAAACCTCGATTCGCCAGCCCGGTAAGATGGTCGTAGTGAGCTTGATGCGTCACCTGCTCTTGGACTCGATGGCGTTCAACTGCGTATCGAATCGCGCGACTCAAGGCGTGGCTATTAATATGGTCTTTAATGAGATAATCTTGAGCCCCATTTCGCACGGCTTGTATTGCCAAGGCTTCATCTTGAAGCCCGCTCATGATGAGGGTCGCTGCGCTGGCATGGGTTTGTCGGAGTTCTCGTAAGGTGTCGAGCGCCATTGAATCGGGTAAGTTGAGGTCAAGAAGAATCATGTCGAATGACTGGTCTTCCAGGTAGGTACGTGCTTCTCCAACGCAGCTGGCATGTGAAAAAGTAAATTGAGTCCCAAGCCCTTCCTTCAGCATCTCATGTGTGATGCGTACGTCAGCCATATTGTCGTCAATAACAAGAATATTCAACATAGTTGGGTTCCTGTGAAAAATGATTTGCCCAGCATATTGCGACATTATTGGATGTTCTATCTGCTCAGTGGTTCTTGTCGGGAAATTGAGGAAGATTCTTGAGGTTAGGGATGAATGTCTTTCGGTATGGGGAGTTATGGCCCTGTTACCGTCAAGCCGTCTCAGTTCTGTCCTTAACGTGAATTGTGTGGTAGGGGATCTATATGAAGAACAATGCAGTAGAGTATGTTGGATTGAGGAGCTCTGGCGGAAGGTCAACAAGGTTTTTTTCAACAAGTGTCGCGTTTGGTTCGTGAATCACGGCAGTACAGTTCAAGGTTTTCTGGTTCTCCGGTCTCCCGTTTTCGTGTTCGGAATAGCTCAGGCCATGTTTCCGTTGTTCGTAGGCTGACTCATCCTGCCTATTGTGATGCTCCTGGATGTCATGCCGTCCTATCCGATCGATATTTTCGACGCCACGATGGCTGGGTGTTGTGTCCGACATGTTTCTCCTCTCAATCTCATGCCGTCTGAACCGACGACTCTCATTAGTGATCTCTCTCCAGTTGTTTGTATTCGTTTTTCTACTTTCGACATTCAATAAGTTGCGTAACTTGTCCGACGTAGTAGGTGAATGCGGTAAAGGAGATGTGAGCATTGGCCTAAGGAATGTTTTCAAAGCCCATGATCTATCATAGAACTGTTGTCTAAGTTGAGACGATGAATCATCAACCTTCAGGATTATCAGCTGGACCACCAGTGGCCGCATGGATCTCCTGGACTCCTCAAGAAAAATGGGTCTGGGAGCACATTTGCGAAGGGCAATTGGCGGATCTGAATTATTATGATGGAGTAGGGGATGTTCTTGATCCAACGCAGCCCATGAGTTGGTCAGCTAGTCGGATTCTCCGTGCCTCCTTTTTGTGGAAAATTCTCTTAGAAGAACCCTATGCGAGCGCTATCCCTGTCCAAGGCGTCCGCATCAAAGGAGCATGGTGGGAGGATAGCCTTAGCTGCCCCACAGGCAAGATTGTTCACGATCTTTGGTTACATGCCTGCTACTTTGAGCAAGCCGTTCAGTTTCAAGGTTTGCACATGACCGGGACATTATCGTTTGACGGATCTTCTTTTGTACGAGAATTGTTATTGAGTGGAGCCTCAATTGATGGCGATCTTGTTTTCGATGGCAGTACGGTTTCTATGCCGCTTGACATGACCCAAATTCATGTCAGCGGGTTATTGTGGGTCGGGGCTTCGGGCTGTTTCACGTCAATCAACTTACACGGCAGTCGTTTGGATCGAGGGGTTACGCTTTCTGGCGTCACTGTATATGGGTCAGTCAATCTCGAGCAGTCTGAAATTGGAGGGAATGTGTATGTGGAAGATACGGAAATTCTCTCATTGTTGTCCTTAGGGGCGGCGATGGTTCATGGACATGTTTCCCTGAAGGACACGGACATTTTTAGCACACTGACGATGCATAACATCACGGTAGAAGGCAGCGTCTACCTTCGCTATGGTCTGAAGTGCGAAACGGTTGATCTTCGTGGTGCTCACTGTCGTGCTCACGTAACGGTTCTTGGCGCTCGCATCGGTCGGATGATGAATTTTGAAGGTGGGCAAATTGTTGGCTCGCTCTATTTGGGTGGAGATGTTGCCTGTGAAGAGATCAACTTTTTTAAGGTGTGTATTGCGCAAAATCTAACCTTCGTGGACGCATCAATATCCGGTGTTGTCAACCTGACGCAGGCCCAGGTATTTGGAGACGTCATTTTCGGAGCCAGTACTCGGCTTCAATCTGTTAATCTTTCCAATGCACACGTTGGAGGCCCAGTCTTATTCATTGCGGCTAATGTTTTTGGCGAGCTCAATATGGAGTCTATACAAGTAGGAGGAAGTTTAAATTTGTATGATAATGCCAGCTTTGGTTCCGTTAACCTTGATGGAGCACAAGTCCAAGGTCGATTAGCTATTGTTGGCGCCACTTTCTCACGTAATCTCAGTATGGATCAAATTCAAGCCAACGGTGGAGTGTTCATTGGTGAGGGGACACACTTTAGTCAAGTCAGCCTCTTTCACCCGTAGGCAAGGACCGCTCGGGTTTTTGCCGTTTTCTCTTCTCTGAAAAAATCTCTTTACCATAATCTTTGCTTCCCATAGACCCTTCGTCTGGAATAATAGGAATTTTATTTTTCGCGTCTTCTAATAGCGTGCATATTGTTGAGCTCAAGGGCTGTGCTGCTGGCTCTGCAAATTTTTAGGCACATTCCTTCATGATGTTTGGTTGATATTGTTACTGTAGGGCATGGTTTATGACCATGATATTGACGACATTTATGAGGGTGATAGTATGGTAAATATCAACTTATTCAATGTTTTATGTCTTGTTTCTGTTCGAAGGGTTATCTTGGTGGGTGTGAGGTGAAGTTCCTAAGTATTTTGTGACTTTACTTTCATAGTGAAACAGCGTATATTAGGTTTAAGTTTTGCCCTAAGGTATGTGATGGTTTTTGGGGTCAACGATCAAAAATTTTTCTGACAAGTACCTACGCGATAAAAGTTAAGCATGTAACCATCCTTGTCTAGATATTTCAATAGTTTGCAAATCTTCCCCCATTGATACCGCATAGTTAAGTAAGCATTATAGAGAAGGATCTCATGAACTTGCTGAATGAAGTTGTTGATGTAGAGCCGTTTTCATTTTAAAAATGGTGTGGATGAGGGTTTTGCTAGTTGTTCTGAGACTGTGAGTGACTCAAGTGAATTACGTGCTTTTCCCGTGAAGACGCATGTGTAAATTTTGATTTATTGTTGAAGGGGTGTTGCATGTCAAAAGAAAAGATTGTGGATGATGTCCAGCGTCTTATTGCCCTCGCTCGAGAAAAAGGACACTTGACTCATAAAGACCTTTCTCAGGTTCTTCCAGCTGAAATTGTGACATCAGACCAGTTGCATGTGGTCTTGTTGGCGTTAAACGAAATGAATATTGAAGTGATTGATATGCCGAGCAAGGAGTCCCTTCAACCTTCAGCTCAGGGCAATGAAAGCGATGATCAGGAGTCAGCGGGTGACGAAACTGAGAGTGGGGGAAGTGACATTGATCTCACCCCAGGGGAGCCGACTCGCATCGACGATCCCGTTCGCCTTTACCTCAAGGAGATGGGGCGAGTCCCTCTCTTGACTCGAGAAGGGGAAATTGATCTTGCCAAACGAATTGAGGAAGGCAAGCGTGAGCTGGCCTGTGCCATGTTTGGTATGCCTGTCACCATTCAGCAGTTTGAAATGTTGTATGAACAATTAAAAAATCATGAGATTCGTGTTCGTGACTTGGTGTTACTCCAAGATACTCTGGAAGAAGATGATGTTGAAGAGGAACCCCAGGCCGCAGAACAAGATGATGAAGAGTTACACCAACGTACCTTAGATATTTTAGGAAACATTCGGAAATTTGGCCGATCGTTAATGCTGTTGTATGGGAATCAGCGGAAGTCTGCGTCTGCAAATTCTAAACAAGCCCAATTAGAAAAACGTATTATTGATGTCTGCGACCAATTTGTTGATCAGATTGAGTCTCTGAATTTACATCAACGGGTTCGAGATCAGATGCTCAAACGAATTAAAGACATCGGCAAGGAAATTTTTGAGTGTGAATCGGTTGTACGAAGAAGTACCGCGCGACTGGGGTTTGCCAGCCAAGATGGCATGCAAGCGATTTCTCAACGATCTCGGGGGACATCCAAGGCGAGTGGGGGAAGACGGAAAGTTGAGCTCAGTGCGCAAGAGGTTGCCAAGCTGAAGGAACTCGTGTCTGAGGCAAAGGGTCGTTTAAAAGAAATTCAAGAAGAAACGGTGCTTATTCCGGTCAACGAATTTCGTGAAGCATTGACAAAGCTTGGTCGGGCTGAAGGCAAAGTGAAGCGTGGCAAAGCGCAATTGATTGAAGCGAACCTTCGCTTGGTCGTCAGTATTGCTCGAAAGTATACGAATCGAGGTCTGCAATTTATTGATTTGATTCAAGAAGGCAATATTGGTCTGATGCGTGCGGTTGATAAATTTGAGTATCAGCGGGGATACAAGTTTAGTACGTATGCCACCTGGTGGATTCGACAGGGGGTGACCCGCGCGATTGCTGACCAAGCGCGCACGATTCGAATCCCTGTTCACATGATCGAAGCAAATACCAAGCTTGCACGGACAGCTCGCCAGTTAGTGCAGCAACTTGGGCGGGAACCGACTCCAGAAGAAATTGCCAGTCGTATGGGACTGACGGCAGAAAAAGTTCGTATGATGTTGGATATTTCCAAGGGCACGATCTCGTTAGAGACACCGATTGGAGAAAAAGAAGACAGTCAACTTGGGGATTTAATTGAAGATAAAAATGCTGTTTCGCCAATGGATGCGGCCAATCGATACGATCTCCAGCGACAAATCGCCAATGCACTTGGAGTGCTCACACCTCGAGAGGAAACGGTGATTCGTAAGCGGTTTGGTATTGGTGATAGCACCGATCACACTCTCGAAGAAATCGGTCAGGATTTTGACGTGACACGAGAACGAATTCGTCAGATTGAAGCCAAAGCGCTCAAAAAACTTCGGCATCCAAGTTGTAGCCATAAACTCCGGAGTTTGGTTGAACACATTTAAGAGCTGCAAGATACGCTTATCCAAAATAAAAAGCCCCGTCATGCGTGACGGGGCTTTTTTGTCTTGAACGGTTTCCGAATACTGCACAAATTTTTCAGTTTCTTTTTGTCCTCTCTTCTAGGCAATCTTCACAAATGGTACAATTACAGCGAATCCAGTGAATTTTTATTAGATAAGTCAGATTGCAACTCGAAGTCATCGATCTCAATCATCGGAAATTGTGTGAAACGGCTATAATTACGTATGCGTATTCTTGTTGTTGAAGATGAACCAAAAGTTGCGTCATTTATTCGACGGGCTTTGGAAGAAGAAAGTTATGCGGTGGATGTGTGCGCTGATGGTCAACAGGGACTCGATTGGGCACAGTCGATTGACTACGATTTAATTGTCCTCGATCTGATGCTTCCTGGTATTCCTGGCCTTGAGCTTCTCAAACAAATTCGAAAAGGAGGGGTCAAAGCCCCGGTTATGATTCTCACTGCGAGGTCCGAAGTGGATCAGCGTGTCAAAGGGTTGGATGCGGGCGCCGATGATTATTTGACCAAGCCATTTGCCATAGAAGAATTGCTCGCCCGTGCCCGTGCGCTTCTTCGTCGAGCAGGGGGAGTTCCCAGCGGTATCTTAGAGGTCAGTGATTTAGTGTTAAATCCCGTCACACGAGAAGTGACGCGTGGTGACCAGCGGATTGAGTTGACCACCAAAGAATATGCCTTATTAGAATATCTGATGCGAAATGCTGGACGTGTTCTGACTCGGCCGATGATTACGGAACATGTCTGGGATCTTGATTTTGATACATTTACCAACGTGATTGATGTCTATATTAGCTACCTGCGAAATAAAATTGACCGGGGACGGGAACAGAGTCTGATTCAAACGGTTCGTGGTAGCGGATATGTCATGAGGTCTGATACATGAGTCAGGCCTCGATACGAGTGCGTCTGACGCTCTGGTATGGAACCGCCTTAGCCCTTATTCTCATCCTATTTGCCGGGACGATCTACTTTGTCATGTCGCGCGGGCTGCGGGACCAAGTTGATGCGTCTCTTGAGGAGGCAGCCTCTGCAGCCATTCGCACGTTAGGCGAACACCGGTTCGGGCCATTTCTCATATTTGAAGATCTGTCTCAAAACTTTCCTGAATTGGCTCTCCTTGATAAGTTTTTTCAAATTTTTGGACCGGCAGGACAGGTCACCATTCAGTCAGCCAATATCAAGAGTCGTGAAATTCCGTTAAGCCAAACTGCGTTTCAAGCATCGTTGAAGGGGCAATCCACATTCGAATCTGTTCGGTTTGATGAAGGGGTTCCGTTCAGACTGTTATCCGTTCCGATCCGCCATACCGAACGTCTGGTGAGTATCCTGCGAGTGGGAACTTCATTGTATCCCACCGAACGGATGTTGAAACGATTATTGCTTGCCCTTGTCATTGCCTCACCCCTGGCGATTATAATTTCGTTGCTTGGTGGATGGTTTTTGGCTGGACGCGCACTCATGCCCGTGAATGTCATTACTTGTGCCGCCCAACGAATCGCCGATGGCGATTTAACCCAACGAATTACTAGTCCCCGTTCAACTGATGAAATTGGGCGTTTGGCGTCCGTCTTCAACGATATGATTGCTCGTCTTGAAGTCTCGTTTCGTCAAATTCGACAATTTAGTGCCGATGCATCGCATGAGCTTCGCACGCCCTTGACGATTACCAAGGGCGAAACCGAGCTGGCGCTACGACGGCCTCGAGAGGCGGAGGATTACCGTCAAGTGCTCGAGAGTAATTTAGAGGAAATTGATCGCATGAGCCGAATTGTCGATGAGCTATTATTTCTCTCGCGTGCTGATTTGGGAGAGATCAAAATGACAATGACGCCGATTTCATTGGATAGTTTAGTGCGAGAAGTTCAACTTCAGGCGACCATTCTTGGCCAAGATCGACAGATTGAAACAGTTTTAGGGGCCGTTGAGCCGATTGTTGTGGATGGTGACGAACTTCGACTGCGAGAACTGCTCTTAAATCTTGTCGATAATGCCATCAAATATTCTCATCCAACCTCACAAGTTGAATTATCATTGAGGCAGGTCGAAGCTCAGGCAGAACTCAAGGTGTGTGATCACGGCATTGGTGTTTCTTCACTTGAGCAACAACGAATCTTTGACCGCTTCTATCGGACGGATACCGCCCGCGCCCACGCTTCAAAGGGGACTGGCTTGGGTTTGGCGATTTGTCAATGGATTGTTGATGTGCATCAGGGAGCGATTCACATGCAGAGCTCTCCTGATACTGGGTCATGTTTTACCGTCTTGCTTCCGCTTCGTGCGCCCGTTTCATAACCTGCCAGATTTCTTCAGCCGTTTTACATTAAAAAGTTTTAATGTGTGCTTAATCCTCCTTTCATATCTGATGGGTATAAGGTATGGGATATCTTATTCACACGAGAAGGAGGAACGTATGCAACAGATCGTGACCGGCTTTCATCACAAAGATGGTTTCTGTTGTCTGAAAAGCCGTTTTTCTGATTCTTTTGATCATCAAGTGCTGAGTCACTGTGGCTCTATAGAATTCTAGAATATTGTACCGGAATGTTCACGGAGTGTGTGTGGAAATGATGAAAGGAAAATTTTTATGAATGTCATAGAAGAACGTCGAACAACAGCGAGACGCGTCAAGGCTGGATCCAATACCGGCTATGACACCGATCAACACGACGAAGAAGGCGTAGGGGTGCAACGCCTACGTCAAAAAAGAAAAAGGTCAAATGAGGGAGGGGTTTTTGATAAAGTCGCTCTTCCAAATGGAGAAGGAGCGGTCACGTTAGAGACGGTGTATTTTCGTGACTTTCGATCACGGCCCTTACTTGACCCCGATGCCGAACTGCAGTTAGCGAAACAGCTTCATCACGGCACTTCCACCATTCGGGACACGTTACGTGAAGCGATCGCAATAACAACAAGTATGGAGACGAATCTTGAGATTAAGCAACTCTCGGAACGATTTCATGAGATGGTTGAGTTGAGTGGATTGTCGGCACCGATCATTGATGAAATCATCGACTCACTCCAAAGGTTGCATAATCTGTTGCAAGCAGAAGGGGGCAAAGGACGAGAGCTTGCTAAGCAGGTTGAGGGATTGCCACAACAGGTGGAAATTGCACGACAAAAGGTCGAACGCGCGAAGGATGAACTTGTTCAGCGCAACCTACGCCTTGTTATTGATATCGCAAAACGCTATCTCAATCGAGGTCTTGGGTTTCTTGATTTAGTACAAGAGGGCAATATTGGATTGATGAAAGCTGCTGAACGATTTGATTTTCAGCGTGGCTTTAAGTTTAGTACTTACGCGACATGGTGGGTTCGGCAAGGTATTACGCGTGCGGTCGCCGATCAATCGCGTACGATTCGCGTTCCGGTTCATACGACCGAAGCGTCGAATCGAATCGCGAGAACAGCTCAAAAATTAGCTCAACAATTCGATCGTGAGCCCAGTTACGAAGAACTTGGCCGTGAGTTAGGGTTGAGTCAGGAGCGAGTCAAAGAAACGTTGCAAGCCTTTCAAGAACCCATCTCACTCGATGCGACACCGACTGATGGAGATGGCATGCTCGGTGACTTAATTCCTGACCTTGATGTGGTCTCACCTGATGTAGAGATCGACAAAAAACGAACCACCGAGCACCTTGAAAGAATTTTGCAGATCTTGTCACCCAGGGAACAGCAGGTGGTTCGTTTACGGTTTGGGATTGGTCAGGATGAACCTTGGACCTTGGAACAAGTGGGACGCAGTTTATCGGTGACGCGAGAGCGGATACGGCAAATTGAAGGTGTGGCGCTCAAAAAACTCAAAGAGCCGCAAGTGAAAGCATTGCTCATTGAACTTCGTTAGGGCATAGGGCCGTAGGATTCCTGTATAGGTCCTTAAGCAAAAAGGCGTAAGGCTGTGAATGTTTTCACACCTTACGCCTTTCTTACGTTTATCAAGTCTAGGTAGAATATGTTCTTTATCTTAAAATTGAAGGACTTTTGAGAGCATAGCTAGGAAACAACACGGGTACGTACCTGGTGAGTATGCCAAAGAACTCAAGAAAAGTTCCGGGGATAAGCAGCTTCTGAATATGAATACTAGTGGATCTCTGTCATCAGGTTTTCATCGAAATAACCGAAAAAGCATGAGAGATTATTCTATCTGAACAACTCATCATATCGTTGTCGAAGGTGATGTGGTGACGTGATCTTTTCTACTCCATTCTTTCCATTCTCTATCAGGTTGCCCGTTTCACTGATCGTGCGAGTCATTGAATATTGAGCTTTTTGGTGAAAGTAGACTTTGCGGCATGGAGTCAAGACCCCATTTCTAGATCGTGAGACAATTGATGGATCTTTTTATCAACGACCACCTATCAATTCCAGAACGGGAGTTAGTCTTTACGGCTTCTCGGAGTCGTGGCCCCGGTGGGCAGCATGTAAACAAAGTGAATAGTCGGTTGACGCTGCATTTTGATATTCAGAAGAGTCCGAATCTTACGGCCACGCAGAGAGCGAAAATCTGTTCTTTGCTGGCGACCAGAATTACTGTCGATGGCGTGTTTCGTTTGGATTGCCAAAAACATCGAATGCAATCCATGAACCGGGCGGAGTTGATTGATCGTTTCGTGGATCATTTGCGTGGGGCATTATTGCCGAAACGATTTCGGGTCCCAACGCGGATATCGAAATCCGTCAAAGAACGCAGACTTGACCAAAAAAAACACCAAGGACGAACAAAAAAACGTCGATCGTCTTTGATCGAGAGAGATGAGTAAGGCACTGTACTGAGCGATCATCATTCGAATAAGGAATTTGAAGAATGAATAAGAAGACCACGATTTTGTCCATTGAACCGCCAAAGGCGAAGAAGGTTCCTTTTGAACTGAAAGCGCATGGACAATTACGCGTTGATGAGTATTACTGGCTTCGTGACAGAGAGAATCCAGATGTTCTTGAGTATCTGACTGCAGAAAACGAATATGCCGACAAGGTCATGGCTCATACGAAGACTTTAGAAGACACCTTGTTTCAAGAAATTACAGGTCGAATCAAGCAGACGGATTTATCGGTGCCGTTTAAACATGGCGACTATTACTATTATGTCCGGTATGAGCCTGAACGTGAATATGGCATCTATTGTAGGAAATACCAATCCTTGGAACATCCTGAAGAAATCATGCTTGACGCCAATGTTCTCGCTCGAGGATGTGAGTTTTTTTCGCTGGGCAATTGGATGATCAGTTCTGAGCAGGATCTTCTTGCCTATGCCGTCGATACACAGGGTCGACGCATTTACACGGTCCACATCAAGAATTTGGTTACCGGTGAAATTATTCACGATATGATTCCTGAGACAACTGGAAATATGGATTGGGCCAATGATAATCGGACCTTGTTTTACAGCAAACAAGACCCAGAAACGCTTAGGGCCTATCAGATTTGGCGACATGTCCTTGGCACTGATATTGAGAAAGATGAGCTAGTATTTGAAGAGAAGGATGAAACATTCTCGACCTATGTCTTTAAAACCAAATCGAAACACTTTCTGATGGTTGCTTCGCATCAGACGATTTCCAGTGAATACCAATTCCTTGATGCGAACCATCCTTCTGGTGAATTTCAAATCCTCCAACCACGTGAGCGCGGACACGAATATGACGTTGAGCATTACAACGGACAGTTTTATATTCGAACAAACGATCAGGCCAAGAATTTTCGCCTGATGGTGACGCCGGTTAATCAACCGCAAAAAGAATATTGGAAAGAATTGATCCCGCATCGCGAGGATGTGTTACTCGAGGGAATTGAACTCTTCCAACGGTTCCTCGTGGTGGAAGAACGGAATCAAGGCCTCATTCATCTCCGAGTTATCCCATGGGAGGGTGATGAAGAATTTGAAATTGATTTTGGAGAGGCAGCCTATTACGTCACCTTTGGTGATAACTATGAGTTAGAGACTTCCGTGCTGCGGTTCGGCTATACCTCCCTGACGACGCCGATGACGATTTATGATTACCATATGGAGACGAGACGCAAGGTTCTCTTGAAGCGTGAAGAAGTCTTAGGTGACTTTGATGTATCGCAGTATCACACTGAGCGTCTTCATGCTCAAGGGAGGGATGGAACGTCTATTCCCATTTCTCTGGTCTATCGGAAAGGGTTTGTGGCTGATGGGAATGCCCCGTTGCTGTTATATGGGTATGGGTCCTATGGATCCAGTATGGATGCCACGTTTAGTTCAGCACGTCTGAGTTTGTTAGATCGAGGATTCGTGTACGCCATTGCCCATATTCGGGGAGGCGAGGAATTGGGGCGTGCCTGGTATGAAGATGGCAAATTGCTGAAAAAAATGAATACCTTCACAGATTTCATTGCTTGTGCCGAGTATTTACGAGATCAACGGTATGCGAATCCAGAAAAGTTATTTGCCATGGGTGGAAGTGCCGGTGGGCTTCTTATTGGAACGGTCACCAATTTACGGCCTGACGTGTTTACCGGTGTCATCGCGCAAGTTCCATTTGTGGATGTGGTGACGACCATGCTTGATGACACGATTCCCCTCACGACCGGGGAGTATGATGAATGGGGAAATCCTCATCAAAAAGAATATTTTGACTACATGTTGTCCTATTCCCCCTATGACAATGTGGAAGCCAAATCGTATCCGCATATCTTGATCACGACAGGTCTTCATGATTCGCAAGTGCAGTACTGGGAGCCAGCGAAATGGGTTGCGAAATTACGGACGCTCAAAACGGATTCCAATCGTCTTATTCTCAAGACCAATATGGATGCCGGTCATGGCGGAGCGTCTGGACGGTTTAAACGGTATAAAGAATCAGCAACGATTTATGCGTTTCTTTTAGATTTGGCAGGTCTAGCTAGAATTAATTTGTCAGCTCCACGACTGTGAGCGCTTAGGGAGTGTTCTCACTTTTCGCATCGATGAGGTAACGAAGTTGTTCTGTTGTTTGAGGAGGACATTCGATAATTTGGGACGGAGGAATGTCAGCTTGAAGACGTCTAAGCAGACGGGGGACGCTAGTGCCTGCCGGGATCTCGCAAAGCCAAATATGAACGCCTGTTTCTAATTGGTCGTAGTGCCGTCGAATTTGAAAGCCAGGTTTTTCCATATAATAGGCTGAAAGAAAGCCTGTAATACCTTGAATGACCCACTGATGTTCCTGAGCATACCGATAGCTAACACTAATTTCGACAAGGTCATTCTCACTGTCAATCATTGAGATGACCCGATCATACAGCTGTCCGTAAAGAGGACTTCCGGTCTAGCCATGTCTATGGACTCTCTTCTTTGAAACGCAGTGATGCAGAGTTGATGCAATAACGTTGTCCTGTAGGGAGAGGGCCATCGTCAAAGACATGACCTAAATGTGCATCGCAAGTGGCACAAAGGACCTCGGTTCTTGTCATTCCATACGTGTGATCATGCTCTGCCTCAATGGCTTCTGGTTCAACCGGCATGGTAAAGCTTGGCCACCCGGTTCCGGAGTCAAACTTATGCTCTGATCGAAATAACGGACTTCCACAGCAGACACATTGATAGAGCCCCGCATCCTTATGATTATAGAATTGTCCGGTAAATGCAGGTTCTGTTCCATGTTGCCTCGTCACATGAAACTGTTCTGGTGTGAGATTTTGCTTCCATTCGTCATCAGATTTTTTAATTTTCTCTTTCATATATTTCTCGTGATGGATAGAGGGTTCATAAAGCCTCAGACATGCTATAACCGATTTAATTAAATTCTAATATTCAAAGTCGTTATGACGCTGAGTTTGTCAAGCTGGCCCAAGCAGACCTTTTTTGAATTCAGTGGAAGTATATCAGGTTTCTCAAAGAGAAACACATCAGATGCGAATGAGACGCATGGCCTGTCACGGTGTTTTATCTTAGTGTGTCACAAGGAACGGAGGTTGTTATCGACTCACAGAATCTACTACATTCTTCAGCTATGAAGCCCTCGAGATATACGGCTCGCATTGAAAAAATTCTGGATTTAGCTCCTAATATTCGTGAATTAACGCTCAGTATCGTCGAACCGAGTTCCGGTAAACTTAATTTTCTCCCAGGCCAAGCCATTGCGATAGAAATCGAGTCGTCTAACACCCAAACGCCACCTGTGAGATACTATTCCCTTGCCTCATCTCCCATTCAATCCACACGATTAACCCTTCTTCTCAGTCTGGCCGATCAAGGAATTGGTTCTACCTACTTATTTGAACTATCAGAAGGTGCGATGGTTCGATTTCAAGGGCCGCATGGTTCCTTTCATCTCAATCGTGCTGAGAGTCGCAATAGGCTTTTTGTGGCGACAGGCACCGGTATCGCCCCATTTTTGTCTATGTTACATACACTCTTTGAAGCAACACCATCACACTTGATTACATTATTTTGGGGGCTTCGGAGTGAGCGGGATGTCTACTATCAAGAAGAATTGCAAGCGTTGGCTGATACGCATGCGTGTTTTTCTTTTGTCACGACACTCTCACGTGCGCAATCGAGCTGGAAGGGGGAGACGGGTCGCGTCACTGCGTTGGTTGCGAATCTTTCGTCCGTCGAAGATCTTGCGGTGTATGTTTGTGGCCATAAAACCATGGTGAAGGAAGTGACCAAAATTGTACGTGAGAAAGGCTCCTGCCCGATTTATCGAGAGCAATTTTTCAAAAGTCAGAAACAAGATCAGTGAGAAGTGACGAATATATGTTCAATGCGAGTCACCTGATGTGTCTAGTTTGTATAGAACCAATGTGCCTTGACCTGTAGGGCTTTATGAGAAGAAGTCAAAAGATATGAGCCGCATGGAACCTATCTGGGACACGTTATGTCAACGAATACATATGGACTTTAAGGCCCGTGACCTCGGATTGTATGTTCATATACCTTTTTGTCAGAAGCGCTGTCACTTTTGCGCCTTTTATCTTACGTCTCATCGGGAAAACCGCATTCAAGACTTTTTATCCGCATTAGCACAAGAAATTTCATTGTATTCGCAAAGCGAGACCTGTCATCGTTTTCCAATTTCGACCATCTACTTTGGTGGAGGAACACCCACATCCCTCGAGTCAGTCCAGCTTGCTTCTATTCTTGATCTCATCCATCAACATTTTACGGTCGATCCTGCGGCTGAAATCACCATTGAGGCTGATCCTGAGACGGTCAGTCGGTCGAGTCTTCAAGAGTTGCATGATGCTGGAGTGACCCGACTAAGTTTAGGCGTGCAATCGCTGGAAGAATCTGAATGGCAACAGTTAGGTCGGTTAGGGCAGATGGAGACGGTAAGTCGTGCTATGGCAGATGTGAAAGATAGCGGGTTTACAAATGTGAGTCTTGATGTCATGTATGGACTACCTGGGCAAACGCTCGAAACATGGCAATATTCATTGGAAAAAGTCCTCGAACTTTTTCCGACTCACCTGTCGTGCTATGCGTTAACGATCGAAGAAGGAACGAAGTTTCATCGAGATGTTCGTGAGGGGAAATTGGGGAGCCGTGACGTTGAGTTAGAAACGGCGATGCATGAGCAGGCCGTCACCTGCTTGGAGTCCGCAGGATATTACCAGTATGAAGTTTCGAATTTTGCAAAGGCAGGATGGGAGTGTCAACATAATCTTCGATATTGGTCTGGATTGGACTATCTCGGCTTAGGGCCCAGTGCTCAATCCTATGTTTGTGGTATGAGATTTGGAAACATTTCAGATCTCTCTACCTATTCACATTCATTACAGACACAAGACTTGCCTGTAGACTTTCTTGATGCGTTGTCGGTAAAGGATGTGGCACGAGAACGAGTGATTTTTGGGTTACGCTTGAACAAAGGAGTCCCCATTCACGAGTTAACGATATTCGAGAACGATCAATTGTGGCAATCAACGGTTGATCGTTTAATCGAAGATGGTTTGTTGTCAGTTGACCATCAGTATTTGAAAGTGACATCACTTGGACGTCAGTTTATCGATACCCTTGCTCTACAATTGTCGTAGAAATGTTTCAAAAAAGTGCTAACGAAGTGTATCACTCGTGGGACAACTCTATAGTTTTTGAAAGTTGCCTTAAAAATAGGCAATTTGCTGGATTAAGCTTTCTAAGAGTATGCAAAGGAGTTATGAACAGGATTATGAAGAGTTTTTCCCCAGTTTTTGTGGATAGTGAAAATTCTTATCTTCTTGCTATCCTGCAAGGTTGTTATGACAGTAACGCGAGAGATGCAAATAGTATAGTTGCCAATTTTTCGTGAGTTTATGCCAATCTCTTACGAATTATTTACTGTATAACGTGAAGGCGATTTTCACCTCTGATTGAAGGTCATGAATGATTTTCCTTTAAATTTACTAGTTATGAACAGAATATACATAGAATGCCCGGGAGGGACGATTTGAGAGAAATATTGGTGTTCTTGAGGGTTTGGCTGGCGAAGTCTTCTTGTCAGGGGTGATGATTATGAGGAGAAAAGGCAGAGACTTAACGACTTACGCCAAAGATTCCCAAATAATTCTCATGAGTCAGAAGATACCAAATTTTTAAACCATATGGAAAACAGGTCTCCAATCACGGGAATAGCTCCAATGACCATATTGAGAAAAATGTTGAAGGCTATACGGAATATAACAATGCCTGATACGTCTGAGCGAGAAGCCAAAAAGAGAAGTGATGATCCGATAAGATTTGAGAGACAATCTCCAATTCCGGGTATCAAGCCTAATAATGGGTCGAGGCCGATACGAATAGTGGTTCCAGGGATAGAGAAGGCCGAGTCTAAAATGGTCGAAATCAAATCGGCCAACTCGTGGGACGTTTCGCCTTGTCTTTTGTAATCGAGGCGACTGTGGATGTTTAGAAAATGTTGTCATCAAACATGTACCTGCCTTCAGATCGTATAGAGCACGACTTGTCTTTGGCAAGACGATTGAGATTGTTGTTCAGATATTGAGAACAGGATAAACCTTGTGACGTTTTCGTTGCCCATTCGGTTATCAAAAAGTAAGTTTTTGTCAGGTCTTCAGTGTACAAAACGATTGTACTATGAAGTGCATACTCCAGAATTGGCTGGTGAGATTGATCCTGAACGTCAGGCGATCATGAACATGGGGACGGAGATTGGGGAAATTGCCCGACGCCGGTTTCCTCATGGCATTCTTGTCACAGAAACATATCGACAGACAAGTGCGGCCTTACGTCGAACCACAGAACTGGTTGAGGATCAAACGACTTCGGTCATTTTTGAAGGAGCATTTGAATGGCAGGGAACGCTGGTCCGTGCTGATATTTTGGAACGTGTAGAACATGATACCTGGAAACTCATTGAAGTAAAATCGACGGCGAAAGTCAAACCCATTCATATTCATGATTTAGCCGTTCAGGCCGAAGTCCTTCTTGGAGCAGGCATTCAATTGGTCGGCTTTGGCTTAATGCATCTGAATACGCGTTATGTGTATGAAGGTGGACCTCTGGACTTAGAGGCGTTATTTATAATCGAAGACTTGACCGAGGTGGTAATGGAGCGAGCAGCGAACGTTCATAAGCAATTAGAGGAAATGCGGCAGATATTGCGTGCACCATTCCCTCCCTCTATTGCTCCAGATGGTCATTGTCATACCCCCTATGCCTGTCCGTTCTGGGCGAATTGTACAAAAGAGAAACCAGATCGTTGGATCTATCATCTACCTGGAAGCCGGCAAACCTTCAAAGATCTTGAAGCTCAGGGTATTGAGACCATTGATGAAATTCCAGCCGGATTTAATCTCACGGTTCTTCAACAACGGATGAAAGATCATGTGGAGTGGATATCTCCGGAATTTTCAAACATCATGCAGTCGGTGGTCTATCCCGTTCATCATCTCGACTTTGAAATGTTTATGCCGGCGATTCCGCCTTACCCTGGCACACGTCCCTATCGTCCTATTCCCATTCAGTGGTCGAATCACATTGAACATGAAAATGGAAGCGTTCTGCATGATGCCTATCTGTGTACTGAACCAAAGGACCCTCGGGAGGAGGTTGCGAAGAGTATTATTGCGACTGTGGGTGACACGGGGACCATTTGCGTCTATTCCGAAAATGAGCGCCATATCCTGCTGTCATTGGCCGAAGCCTTTCCGTTGTTGAAAGATGATCTACTCAAGATTGTTGAGCGTTTGTGGGATCTCTTTGCGATTATCCAGCAGCATTATTATCATCCGAACTTTCATGGGTCATTATCGATCAAGGCGGTGTTGCCTGCCCTGGTTCCACATATGGCCTATGGTGATCTTTCAGTACAAAATGGAGCGATGGCTTCAGTCGTGTATCGTCAAATGGCTTTTGAGGAGCCGGATCTCATCGAGCGTTCACGTATGGCTTCAGAGTTACGAGACTATTGCGCTCGAGATACGTTAGGCATGCTCACGCTTCGACATGTGCTTCAAGAGAAAGCTGCCGCAATTTCCGCTTCATCTTGGGAGAATAATATTGAGTAACTGAGTCGGCCACCTTGCTTTCTGATGGTATTCCCGCGTTGACCCCTTAGGAGATGCCTGCTAGAATCCATCCCGTCCCTGCCATTGTGTGATGAACTACGCGAGCATATGTGCGTGGTATTGCAATCCCTTAAATCAGCGTACTGAGGATACACTCCATGTTTCGAATCCTTGTGCTACATGGGCCAAATTTAAATTTGCTTGGTACGCGTGAAAAGTCGATTTATGGTGTGCAAACATTAAATGAAGTGAATATGGCCATTGGCCAATTGGCACGGCGAGAAGGCGTCCATGTCGAAGCCCGGCAGTCAAATCATGAGGGGGAGTTAGTGACATGGATTCAAGAAACTCATGGACAGTTTCAGGCCCTGGTGATCAACCCGGCAGCCTATACGCACACGAGTATTGCCATACGAGATGCCATCGTGGCAGTGGGGATTCCGGCCGTGGAAGTGCATTTATCGAATATCCACCGGCGAGAACCATTCCGAAAACGCTCATTGATTGCTCCGGTGGCTCTTGGGCAAATATCTGGATTTGCAGCGACCAGTTATCTTCTCGGCGTTCAGGCGGCCATAGATTATTTGCGAATGAAAAGTCCTGATGAAAAAAAAGAAATCAAACATCTTGATAGAGGAGCCATGCGATCGTGATTTCAACGTCTGAATTTCGAAGTGGTACTCGATTAGAAATTGATGGAGTTCCCTACTACATTGTTGAGTTTCAACATGTGAAGCCCGGAAAGGGCGGAGCATTTGTCAGGACCAAACTCAAAGCCTATCGAACAGGTAATGTCATTGATCGAACATTCCGTTCCGGTGAAAAGTTTCAAGAACCTAATCTTGAAGAGCGAGAAATGCAGTTTTTATATTGTGGTGGTGAAGAGTATTCTTTTATGGATACGTCGAGCTATGAACAGTTCAGCTATCAAAAGTCCCAACTCGGAGAGAATACGGATCTTCTCAAAGAAAATACGAATGTGAAAATTTTTCTCTATCATGACGAACCGATTTCAGTTGAGTTGCCAATTTTCTTGGAATTGAAAGTTGTCGAAGCCGATCCCGGTATTCGTGGGGATACCGCTTCCGGTGGAACCAAGCCTGCTGTTGTCGAAACCGGAGCCGTGATTAAAGTCCCACTTTATCTTGAAGCCGGTGAAGTTATTAAAGTTGACACGCGAACACGAGAATATGTGGAGCGTGTACGATAAGGCAGGGATTGGCATAAAGTATCTCTTGCTCGTTCTGGTATGAAATGATCGGGGTTTTTGTATCCTAACAATGGTGATGTTGACATATGAGTGACACGCAGCGAGAAGAAATTGAATCGCTCATTAACCTTTTGAATCAGCACCAACTGACTGAATTAGAAATTGAAAAAAAAGGTGTACGGATTCGTGTGAGACGAGAGCCGACTCCGCTTGTCTCCATGGCTTCTGCCGAGCCGGCCGAGCCGTCAGTTGACATTGCGGTATCTGAGCCATTTTCCCATCATGTCAAAGCCGCAGATCAGGGGAAATTTATGGCGGTGACATCACCAATTGTCGGAACGTTTTATCGCTCGCCGTCTCCTGATGCCGATGCCTATGTCGAAGAAGGGGATTATGTAAAAAAAGGGCAAGTGCTCTGTATCGTTGAAGCGATGAAACTCATGAATGAGATTGAAGCTGAAACGGATGGAAAGATCATGAAAGTGTTAGTCGAAAGCACAACGCCTGTTGAGTATGGGCAAACCTTGTTTCTCATTGACCCGATTGCTGTTTGATCGTTTTGGCTGTATGAAATGTTAGCATGCTGCGCTTTGGTTTTGTTGACGAATAGCGGATCCAGCCTGCATGTCCTCAGTTTAAGTGTCCTCTCACTTTCGCATCACTTCGTACATCATTGCCAATGAGTCACATGTTTGTTCATGTCCTGACCATGGGTAGGGGACAGATAGAGTCTCTCTATAAAGTCGATCGAAGTGACTTGGATATGTTACGGTATGCGTCGGATGAAGAATGGGACACGGTGCAGTGACGATGAGGGAATCTATTGTATGAAATTTCCCGACACAGCTACACGTACTTTCGAAGGTTAGAGGATGAATCGTGTTTAAGAAAATTCTCGTGGCAAATCGTGGGGAAATTGCCCTTCGTATCATTCGGGCCTGTCGTGAGCTTGGGATTCGAACTGTTGTGGTCTATTCGGATGTCGATGCCGATTCATTACCTGTACGACAAGCCGATGAGCATATTTGCATTGGTCCGGCCGATGGGACCCTGAGTTATCGAAATATCCCCAATGTATTGAGTGCGGCAGAAGTCACGGGCGTGGATGCTATTCATCCCGGCTATGGTTTTTTAGCCGAGAATGCGCACTTTGCCGAAGTGTGTGAATCAATTGGCTTGACCTTCATCGGGCCCTCTTCAGAGCATATTGCGCTCCTCGGTGATAAGTCCAAAGCCCGTCAACAACTGAAGCAGGCTGGTATTCCCGTTCTTCCAGGAAGTGATGGTGAAATTGATCCAGACCAGGACTGTCAGAAGATTGCTAAAAATATTGGATACCCGGTCATTGTGAAAGCGTCTTCAGGTGGTGGAGGACGTGGGATGCGAGTGGTGACGAAAGAGGAGGATCTATTGCCAGCGGTGCAGGCGGCACAAGGCGAAGCCGAGTCGTCATTTGGTCATGGGGGTGTCTATCTTGAACGATTCTTTCAAGATCCGCGTCATATTGAAATCCAAGTATTGGCTGACCATCATGGTCATATTGTCCATCTGAATGAACGAGACTGTTCTGTCCAACGACGTTATCAAAAGTTAATTGAAGAGTCTCCGTCCCCGGGTATGAATGATCAGTTGCGGAAGGAAATGGGTCGTGTTGCGATCCAGGTCATGAAATCCGTGAATTATCATAATGCAGGGACCGTTGAGTTTTTACTTGATCGTGATGGAAAATTTTACTTTATGGAAGTGAATACACGGATTCAAGTCGAACACCCAGTGACCGAAATGATTACCGGTATTGATCTCATCAAAGAGCAGATTCGAATTGCCGCCGGTCTTCAATTGTCATGTAGCCAGCGAGACATTCGTGTGACCGGTCATGCCATTGAATGTCGTGTCAATGCGGAATGTCCTGATCGTTTTACCCCAAGTCCTGGAATCGTTTCACGGTATCATGCACCAGGAGGACCGGGAATTCGAGTTGACTCTGCTATGGAGACCTTAGGAGTCGTTCACCCATATTATGATTCACTTGTCGCGAAGTTAATCGGGTATGGACGTGATCGTGAAGAAGCCCTTGCAAGGACGAGACGGGCGCTTGATGAATTCATTATTGAAGGTGTCAAGACGACAATTCCTCTACATCGACGTGTGCTTGACCATCCAGACTTTCAAAAAGGCCAGGTGTCAACGCGGTTCTTAGATCGAATGATGACCTCGCGTCCTGTTTCGTAACCACGTTTCTATGCCGACTTCTCCAATCCGCACTCCCCTGAGAGGACTCTATCTTATTTTAGATCAAAGTTTGTCGTCGACACGTTTATTGGCTGACGTGCTGAAGCAGGCTGGTGAGGCGGGTGTGCAACTCATTCAGTATCGAGATAAACATGGATCGTTGAACGAGATGTATCAGCAGGCGATGGTGTTGCGTGATCTTGCCGGTAAAATGGGAATGACGTTTATTGTGAATGACCGATGTGATTTGGCAAAATCTGTTGAGGCTGATGGTGTGCATTTGGGGCAGTCGGATTTGCCATTAGACGCGGCTCGCGAGTTGATGGGTTCCGATTGTTTGATTGGCATCTCAACTCATCAAGAGGAAGAAGTAAAGATAGCCATTGAGGGGGGCGCTGATTATCTCGGGTTTGGTCCGATCTACGGAACGACCACGAAAAAGGATCATGAACCACTGGTCGGACTTGAGGGACTTCAACGCGTAAGATCATTCACCACACTTCCGATTTTTGCCATTGGCGGGATCACATCGCAAGTCGTGCCGGACCTGATCGCTTCAGGAGCTGACGGTGTCGCGGTGGCCTCAGCCATAGTCAAAGCAACAGATGTCGAGTCCGCCGTTCAATCGTTTATCGCTGCTTTTGAGTGATGAAATGAGCCAGCTTTTGAATCGATGTGTCTTGCTGTAGACTGTTGATTCCTTTCTGCCATCCTGCGCTGAAGGTCTTTTCAAATACAATAGGTCCATACACCGGAACACCACTTCGCGTTCGAATGATCTCGACTGTCGATTGAATCTGCAACGCCTTGACCTCTGACTGATCTGGTTGTTGGCAATGGTTTAAGGCGATCGCTAAAACTTGAATTTCTTGAGTCTTTAATGCCTCAAGCGTCAGAAGGAGATGATTGACCGCTCCTAACGTTGCCCGTCCCACGACAATACAGGGGACCTGTAGCAATTTTATGAGATCCCGCACTTGTAGGTTCTTCGTGAGAGGAACTAGGACCCCGCCGACACCTTCTATAAATATATACTCATATTGTTCAATTAATTTTTTATATGTTGATTGTATAGACTGAAGATCTATGTTGCGAGCTTGTCGATTTGCGGCAGCGAGTGGAGCAAGGGGATCGGGAAAGTGATACTGACATACCGACTCAAACATTTGAGCTGGTTCGATGATCGTGCGAAGTCGATGAGTATCGGTGTTTGTCGTATTTGTGAGGTTAACTCCGGTTTCAATTGGTTTCATAACACCAACTTTTATTCCCTGAGCTTGAACGCATCGTGCGAGTGCGGCAGTCATGGCGGTCTTGCCAACCTCAGTATCTGTTCCTGTTATGAAGATTCCGGTGCCCATAGCTTAGGAGATATTTCTGTCGCGAGAGGTTAAGTACTTTTCGATCATTGTTGAATGATTACCAAATTCGGCTATCGAGATTCCAGATTTGTCCAGACATGCTTTCCATGAGCGCTAACTCAAAGACGGCTTTGGCGACATCTGTTGTCGCAGGTGTGTTCTTGAGAAGATGATTGTCAAAATTTTTCTCTGGAGAATATGCTGCTCTTGAAAGTGGTGACGCATGCCAACCTGGGAAAATGGCATTGACTCGAATATGCCAGGGAGCCCATTCTTTTGCGACGCTCTTCATTAATCCAATGAGCCCGGATTTCGACGCAGCATAGGCCGCTTGCCCAACAGTTCCCAATATCCCAGAGAGTGAACCGATTAGGATAACCGAACCATGGTGTTGTCGTTCAAAAATTGCTGCGGACGCTTTCAGGAATTGAAAGCATCCCGTTAGGTTTGTCGTGATGTGGGTGGTCCAAGACTCCGGTGTTGTGCGAGCAAGTAACTGACTCTCTGAGATTCCAATGGCCCAGATTAACACATTGCATTGATGAGACTGTTCGTGAAAGGTTTGAAGCATTGCCTCACATTGGCTGTAATCCTGGATATTGGCTTGGTACAGTTCCGCTGTCCCCCCAACATCGTGAATATGTTGCGCCGTGTTATTTGCTGATTCGTGATTTCGGTAATAATGAATACCGACATGCCATTGGCGATCTCCAAAGTAGCGACAAATGGCCTGACCGATAATTCCTGATCCGCCAGCAACAAAAACGGTTTGTTGACGTGAAGGGTGGACAAGGTCTGTGGGGAGGGGAGTCAATTTGTTGATTTGTTAAATTCCTTAATTAAAGCGAGAGGGATTGTCCGTCTTGACGCATGAAAAGCCACTTAGTTGAACCTATGCTGTTTCTTGCTGCGATAAATCAGTCTATGATACTGTGCCCTAGGAAATTCATCATAGATCAAGGAGGATGTGTTGGCAAAGAAAATTACGAAACCTTCGACCTTCTCTGTCAGTCTGCTTTTCGTGTGGAGTCTGGTTTTCGGATGGCCTGTTTTCAGTTTGGCTGGTCCTTCAAGCGAGATCGTTGAGAATATCGAGGAATATTTTCCAGATGACAAGGGTAATGAGTGGCACTATCGTGGTCGGTTTGTTGAAGGTGTGATGGTGCAGATTGCCAAAAAGTCTTTTACCAATGTGTCAGCTGTTACGGGAATCGAGAAAAAAGATGGAATGGAGCTTACGGTGTTTCACGATACCAATCCTGGGGATCAGGGGGCTTCAGATAGTTACTACCGCCGAGATGAAGCCGGTATTCGATATTTTGGTTCTAAGCCAGGAACGGTGCTTGAAAAGCAATTAATCCCGTATCAAATTATGCGATTTCCCCTGGAGGTTCCAAGCGCCTTTCAACAGCTTGACCGTCAAGGGCTGGACTTGGGATTAGACTTGGACCGTGACGGCCAAACAGAAAAAGTTGATGTGCAGGCAAGAGTGTCGGTGTTAGCAAAAGAGACAGTCACGGTTCCTCTTGGGACTTATCATGAAGCCATTCGTGTCGAAGCCCACATGACGATGCGTGTGCATATGTCTCGATTGCAACAAATTGTTAACGGGACCGATACGATGACGGCGTGGTTTGGTCGGGGTATTGGACTGCTAAAATATGAGGAACGGCAGACCATTCCATCATTACAGTCAGAAAGTGATCGAATGATTGAAGTGACAGAGGAGCTTGAGAAAGCGACGATTCAAGGGAAGCGTCTTTCAAGGCGAGGGGGCAAATCCCCGTCGAAGGGTATTCTCACTCATCACCCGTTCGATCATAAATTGCAATAAATAATTTTCCCCTCCGGCCTTCATTCCGATTCCAGACATACGATGTCCTCCAAACGGCTGGCGTCCGACGAGTGCTCCGGATATTGGGCGATTAATGTACAAATTTCCCACATCAAATGTATCACACGCACGTTGAATATTGGCGGGACTTCTGGAATAGACGCCACCCGTGAGGGCATAAGGTGTCCCATTGGCAAGGTCTAAGGCCTGGAGGAAGTTTTTGGCATTCATGATGGCTAAGACAGGTCCAAATATTTCTTCTTGAGCCAGGCGATGGTGAGGCTCTATCTCTGTGAAAATTGCTGGACCTTGAAAAAACCCAGGGCCAGTGACCGGCAAATCAAGAATGCACCGGCCTTCTTTCTTTCCAATGGCAATGAAGTGACGAACCCGCTCAAGTGCGCGTGCATCAATGAGTGGCCCCATACGATGATGCGGATGTTCGGGGGAACCAATTTGAAGGCTGAGGGCAGCCTGTTTCAATCGATCAACAAGTGTGTCGTGGATTGAATCTAAGACAATGAGGCGCGAGCAGGCTGAACATTTTTGGCCTTGATACCCGGTTGCGCTGTCTAAGATTCCTGTGACGGCTTGATCCAGATCAGCTGTCTCATCAACGATGATGGCGTTCTTTCCCCCCATTTCAGCAATGACATGTTTGAGATGTTGTTGTCCCGCAACGATGTGTGATGCCGAAGACATGATTTGAATTCCTACCTCTTTTGATCCGGTAAAGGCGATAAGATGCACGTCGGGATGACTGACGAGCGCCTGCCCAAGCTCGGGCCCTCCGGGAAGGAAATGCAGGACATGCTCTGGAATGCCAGCCTCACGGAAGAGATTGTACAGTTGATAGCCAACCATGGTTGAACGTTCCGACGGTTTAAAGAGCACGATATTTCCCGTGACTAACGCTGCTGAGACCATGCCGGTTGGAATGGCTAACGAAAAATTCCATGGAGCAATAATGGCTGCGATTCCTCTGGGCCGATGGTGAAGTTGATTATATTCCCCGGGTTCAGACCGGAGGGGAGGTAATTTCACAATTCTGCGCATGTCTCGTCCATAGAATTCGAGAAAATCGATGGCTTCTGCGACGTCAGCATCAGCTTCTCGCCAGGGTTTTCCGGTTTCAAAGATTTCCCATGCAATCAATTCCGAACGCCTCGCTCTCATCAACGAAGCCGTGTTGAACAGTATCTCGATTCGTGCTGATACAGGTGTCAGACGCCACATGTTCATGGCTGCCTTAGCCGATTCGATCATGATGTGAATATCGTGCGGTCTCAGGCTTTGGAACCTTGCAATAATCTCTTCGGGTTGACTGGGGTTCACCGTCAAAAGTTCTGGTCCTGAAGGAGTCACGCCTGTTGGAACTGGATAGACCCATGCCTTCCCAAGTTGTTGGCGTATATGTGTGAGGGCTTGTTTAATCGGAACATGTAAGTCTTGTTGAGAAAAATCCGTCAGAGGTTCATTCTGGAAATCTTGACGGTCTGTAGATACGTGAGATGCTTGCGGATGTTGAGATTGTGGGGAAGGTGAAGAGTCCTGAACTTGTGGCGGAGCTAAGAGTCCTTCGATTGACGTGTTGGTCGCGTGATGTTGATGGATAAACCCTTCATTCGCGGTGTTTTCTAGTAAACGACGAACAAGGTAAGCCATACCGGGAATAAGTTCTCCTACTGGTGTATAGACTCGCATCCGAAATCCTGCGTCAATAGCGGCTTCCTGAAGCCCATCTGTCATCCCAAATAACATTTGATACTCACAAGCCTCTTGAGGAAGGTGAAGGGTTTCAACCAGAGCTTGCGTGTGGGCCAAGGTTCGAAGATTGTGTGTTCCAAATGCTGGTCTGAGCACATCCAGGTTTTTCAGTAAGACCTGAGAGAGGGATTCAAAATTGATGTCGGTTTCGGCTTTATTCAAAAATACTGGAATGGGCCATCGTCGTTGTTGATATTGCACGGTTTCCGAGTCCCAATAGGCTCCTTTGACGAGTCGAATGCCAATGGGGGTTCCTCGCTTTCGAACCCAAATCAAGAGGTCTTCTAAATCTTGGGCCGTCTCTTTGAGATAGGCCTGTAGGGCAATGGCAGCATACGGATACGATGAATAGGAGGATTCTGAGAGGATACGTGTGAAGATCTTGATCGTCAGATCTTTGAGTTCGGCTTGTTCCATATCAAAGGTGATTGCAGCAGGAAGATCGGTTGCAAGGTCGAGTATGGGACGAAGACGTTGGGCAACGCCTTCATAGCTTCCTTCTGGATCAATCGGGTCGAGTTGAGAGTAGAGTGCCGAAACCTTCAGCGATAGTTGAACACGGGGAAGAGGGCCAATATGATCCTTTTCAAGTCTGGGTTGGCTTTCCCATCCTTGTGTTTCCTCGTTAAGAAATCGGAGGGTCGCTAGGCAACGATCTCGATAGTGATCAGCTTCCGCTTCACTGACCGTCGCTTCACCTAATAAGTCAACGGAATACCCGCATCCGGATTTCCAAAGATGAGAGAGCGTAGCTTTGGCGTCTTCTGCAGAATGTCCAGCCATAAAGGTTTCGGCTGTTTTGAGGAATTGTCGTCGAAGGAATCGTGTGCCGATGCGGGCACGTAACGAATTCGCGGGTGTCTCATGTATCAGCCGGCGAACGGGTGAGGGGAGAACGGCCAGATCTTGAAAATATTCCTTAAAGACTTGAATGAACTGTTGATCGGTCTCAAGTGTTGGAAGAACATCGACAAAGCGAAAGAGTTGGACCTTTAATTCTTCATCCCTCGTCCCCCAATCCAAAAGGAGATTAATGATTCGTCGGTGGTGAAAAATGTTGAGGGTAAACCGGCGAGAGCGATCGTGCAGGGTACGACCGATGTCTTGGATTGATGTTTCGAGTACCTCTGGGGAGACCAAGGCCATGTTCTCCTCCTCTACTTTGTAGTATACCCGATTTTTCTGTTAACGAATACGATTCAATGCCGGGAGAGTGGTTTTGGTTCGCAGAAAGACAGACGCTTGCCGGAAATGCTGCCATGGGGGCCTAGGGTGTTGTGAAACGTTCCCTCCAGTCGCTTATCATCTTGACTCAAGAGAAGACTATCTTCTTGAAAGCCTTTAGGGAATTTCCACAGGAGATACACGGTTTCTCCATTGATTTTCATTTCAGCTGGTTGAGGTTGTTTGGTGGGAGACTTCGCAGGATCGCCAAAGAACACGGTCATTTTATGGTCAGCATGATTTTGATGATTATGCACCGTCCAATGCCATGTGCCACAAAGTCTTGCTCGGTTCTTAGTGAGTATGTGGGCCTTCTCTTCTTTTGTGATCTGAGTTATGGATTGTTTGGCGAATTGTATGGACTCGGCATCAGCTTGGATGGTCAGAGCAATAAGATGGGATTTGAATACCGGCCATAAGCGTGTCCGGACATAATAGTGTTCATAGTTGTCAACATTGGCTTGTGAGGTATCAGCTTGAGGATCGTGAGATAATTCGAGTTCCCAATACTCAGAGAAGCGTTGGGAAATATCAGAAAGGTTGCCGTGTTCGAGCATCTCAACCCAAGATTCTCCTTGACCAGTGAGTGCTGGATAGTGTTGATCAACATACGTGGCAAATTTGTCAAATTGGCTTGAGTGAATAGGGTCTGATGGTATGGTGTCCTTGAATACGTAGGTGGCGACATGCTTCTGGAAATCAAGCATTTTAGTGACGGTGTGTGAAATAGGCTGGCTCTTGAGCCATTTGAGTACCGCTGGATGCTGCTCGGAAAATGGGCGGATATCTGTGGTCTTCTGTTCTTGTATGGCGGATTGAATGTGAATAGCTAAACGTGAGGCCAGGAGATTGGCTACTAATGTGATGCGGTGATGGGGTATGACAGGTTCAGGGCGTGTGCGTGACGTGTTTCGATAATGACGAGAAATATTCCGTGCTTTATCCAAATTTTTTTTATAAAAATTGAGGGCCTCATTGTCCGATGCAATGGTCAATAAATCGGATTGGTGTGTCTGACTTAATTCTCGAAGGGTTGGTTCTTCGCCATGTGCGAGGCCTGAAATAGCCCAGACTATGCAGAGCACTGCAATGATGACATGCGATCTGATGAATAAAAGGCGAGGCATCACGACTGCCTGTAGGGAGTCTCAAATACACAGGTGAGAAAAAGTACTAGTCAAATCTTGCCATTCTGGTACAATTGAAACAAGAGGCGGGTGGAAGGCTAGGAATTTCTCAATATGTCATTGAGGAATTTCACCGTTGTCCCCCAAGCTTGTTGAGATGCCTCCGGGCGATAAGTGTCAGGGTTTGACTGATTCCAGAATCCTGCCGGGGTGTCTGGATAAGATTGAACTTCTACAGTCTTCCCTTCTTCCTTTGCCTGCTGTTGAAGTTGATTGACCGATTCAAGGTCTGAAAATCCATTGTGATGCACGGCGTGGTACAAAATCGGACAGTACATTTCTTTGGCGAGTTCGCTGGTGTTCTGAGGAATGGAACCAGAGAACGACACGACCGCTCTCAGCCGTCTTCGTCGTGCTGCAAATTGAATGGCCAGTCCACCTCCCATTCCAAGTCCAATCACGCCATGCAGGTTTCGTTTGGTGACATCTAAGTTCGTATCTTCGGGGATGTTGGTGTTGAGGAATTCACAGCAGGCATTGATATCTTTCAAAGCCAGTTGTTCATCGAGACGACTCATGAGGGATTCGGCGACTTCATCATTTGCCGTAATCATTCCTCCTAGGCGACCATATAAATTCGGGACGAGGACAACATACCCTTCACAGGCGAGTTGCTTGGCGAAGGCCTGAACATGCGACGTGAGTCCCCAGCGGTCATGCAAGAGAATAAGGCAGGGGAATAGCTCCTTGACTTGGGGAGTATATTGCGTTCCTTCAATCTGGACCTCTTTCGCAATGCGAGTTTCTGCATAGGGGTCGACCATATTATCTTTGTGTGTAATAAAGGTTCCGGAACTTGAGAAACGCACTGGGCTAAAGCCGATTTGATCAGGAGTAAACGGCGCGGTATGTTCAGACATAATGAGACTTTCTTTTTACGGCAATGATGCCGGATGCTGAGACAATCTAGGGAAAATGAGTAATGCACAGCCCTAGAAGAAACCTTTCGAAGCCACTATATCGACGGATTCTTGATAATGTCAATGAAGCGAAGAGGGGTGTCCTGTATGTCGAATCATCTCAAGGGGAAATGCGGTATTGTGTGGTTAAAGAGAGGGTGATACGTCGGTTGTTGTTGCTTAAAAATGTTCCTGTCTCGAACGTGTTCACATGACTGATAACCGTTTCAAATAACGTCCGATACTTGAGGCCTATAGCCGATTCCATGAACTTTCAATCTTTGATGTGGGTCATGACGCTGGGTTACTTGAATATCTCTGATTGGTGGTATCAAAAGGATAAAGTCACCTCGATAGATTGCTTAACGGTTACGCTCAGTCCTGCGAACGATTATATCCACTGAGGCCATTTATGATCACAATATTGAGTGACCAGAGGAATTCTCAGTAAAGGTTGAACAGATAAGACGAGTGGTGCGTTCTACGTTCATGGCCTCAGCACACCACTGGAACGTATTTAAATTCGCTATAGTTATGACGCTGTCTTGGCGACTTTGAGTAGACCTCTCCGTGACAGAACGGCTTTCAACGTTAGTTGCCATTGAGATTGCATAAGGTTATGGAACAATCGTCGCCATCAAGGCCATTTATGATCACAATAGTGAGTGACCATCGTGATTCTCAATAATGATTGAACCGACAAAGCCAATGGGGTGCTGAGCGTTCGTGGACTAGGCACATTCTGCAAATTCATTGGATTCGCTAGAATATTATGACTGTTCTGACTTTTATCTCATAGCCGAGAAGTTCAACGGAGTGAACTCTCGACCTGTACTGCGAATGACATCAGAAACTTATCGACGGAGGAGATTAATTTTATGATGTGTAGACGGACGGCTCACGTGCTTGTCACCTGCTTTATTCCTTGTCTCATCTTGCTGTTAGGAAACTGTACGCAGATGACGGCAGAGGAAAAAAAGGAAACGCACTATAAAAGAGGTCTCGCATATAGTGAAGAAGAGAAATATCAAGAAGCGGTGATTGAATTTAAAAACGTCATTCAAATTGATCCGAAAGATGCCAATGGACATTATCAGTTGGCATTGAGTCATTTGAAGATTGGTGGAATCACGGATGTGCAATCAGCCTACGGGGAACTCAGTAAGACTGTTGATTTGGATCCATCCAACCAAGATGCTCAGCTGAAATTAGGTGAATTGTTTTTACTGGGTAAGAAACCATCAGAGGCCCGTGAACGAGCTGAGATTGTGTTGGCGTCTTCGCCGCAAGATCCGAAGGGGCATCTTCTTCGTGGGAGAAGTTTGATCAGTGAAAAAGAATATAACGAAGGAATAACCGAGCTGAAAAAATCGATTGAGTTAGACCCAGATAATGTTCAGATTTATCTTGATCTGGCGCGAGCCTATGTCGGGTTGGAAGATTTCACGACCGCGGAAGAAACACTTCACGATGCGTTAGCCAAACACCCAGATTCGACGCAACTGGTGATGGCATTGGGCGATTTTTACGCTATTCAACAAAAGAGTGATGAGGCCGAAGCCCAGTATCGCCAAGCCATTGAGTTAGACCCGAATAATGAGGGCCTCTATGTAAAGTTAGCGCTCTTCTTTCAAGCCTATCAAAAGTATGATCAGGCGGAAGCGACGTATCAGCAGCTGGCCGCGCAGCAACCTCACAGTGAAAAGCCTCACCTATTCTTAGGGGAGTATTATACCTATATGAGTCGGGCTGACGATGCCTTAGCCAGTTACAAACGCGCGATGGAACTGAATCCTGATTCCGCTGCCGCTCGGGAGAGATTGACAAATCATTATCTTGACACGGGAGAGCTGAAATTAGCAGAGGAACTGGTCAATGAGACATTGGAGAAGGATAAGCGGGATTCAATGGGTCGAGTGCACAAGGCACGCCTCCAGATGGCAACTGGAGATATTGATGATGCCGTCTCCCTGTTGCAAAAGGTTGTGAATGACAATCCAAATCTTCCTGCGGCCCACGAATATCTTGGCATTGCCTATGGAGCGAGGCAGGACCTTTCTCAGGCAGCAACGGAATTATCTGAAGCGGTGAAGCTGGCCCCCAACAAAGTGACGGCTCGGACTGCGCTCGCTGCTGTGTGGTTGGCTTCAGGAGAATATGATCAGGCGATTGACGAGGCACAAGCTGGCATTCGTCTGAACCCTCGAAATCTCAAGGCTGTTCGTATTCTTGGTGCGGCTTATCTGCAAAAAGGTGAAATCACCAAGGCCAAAAAGGTCTTTGAGATGGTTATTGCCCAGGTTCCGCAGGAATCATCAAGTCATTATCAGCTAGGACTGATCGCTGGAAATGATAAACGATGGGCAAAAGCGATCAAGCATTTTGAAGAAGCCCTGAAAGGCAGTCCTGACTCGATTCAGGCCTTATCGCAACTTTCGAGTATTCATTTGGCCCAGGGTGAGGCCAAAAAAGCTCGAGAGCGTGTTCTCCAACAGATTGACGCATCCCCCAAAAACCCTTTGTTTTATAACCTTCTGGGAAGATTGTGGATGCAAGAGAAGGACAGCGCTCAAGCGGAAACCGCGTTTAAACAAGCCATTGAACTCGATGCGAATGTTCAAACCTCCTATATGAACTTAGCCGAACTCTATCGTCAGACGGACAGGACCGCCGAAGCCGTGAATGAATATGAACAATTGGTTAAAAGAAATCCTAAGCTCGTATCAGGTCATATGGTATTGGGGATGATCGCAGAGCAACAAGGCGATTATGAAAAGGCAAAGACGCACTATACCAACACATTAGACCTTCAGCCAAAATTTGCTCCAGCCGCCAACAATTTGGCGTGGATACTTGCTGAGCATGATCGTGCTGGTAATCTTGATGTGGCACTTTCGCATGCTCAGACGGCTCGTGAGCAACAACCTCAGGAGCCACACATCGCTGATACCCTTGGGTGGATCTATTATAAAAAGGCTGCATATTTAAAATCCGTTTCGTTGCTCGGAGAAGCGGCGGAAAAGCTCAAGGATAATCCTGAGGTCCAATATCACTTTGGCATGGCTCAATTTAAGAAGGGCAATAAGGTTGAGGCTAAAAAGGCATTGGAAGCTGCCTTAAAGCTTAATGCCACGTTCCCGGGGGCCGATGAAGCCAAATCAACACTTGAGAGTCTCTAAATGAGAGGGGCACCTGCCTAGAACTCTCGCTTTTCAGCTGTGTAAGGTGGAATGAATTATCAACGTGTCAATTATGTTAGATTCACGCGCATCGTATACATGACGTTTTTCATGTGCTTGTGGAGCCGGATGCTTGTCAAGTGAGAAAAGCACACTAGGTGATACTGACAAGTGATGGTCAATTTCTGTACAATCCCGATGCTTGGTGGCAAGGTAATGCCATTTATCGATAAAAGGAAAGGAACGCTGGATGGAACGGCGAGTAACTTCTCATACCGAAGAAGAGGAAATGAACCAACGCCGGCGCCTATTGGGTATGGCCAGAAAAGGGGATGAACGGGCTATTAGTAAATTATTTGAACTCTATCAAGTCAAGGTGTATACAGGTGAGACGCTAAAGAAAAGCAAAACATCATTCTCGAAGGATCCGCAACCCCTTAATTCTGAAAAGAAATCTAGCGCTAAATCCAAGAAAGCTCAACCAGCAAAATCTAAGAAAGCGACCGTAGAAAAACCTAAGGCTAAAATCTCCGCAGAACGTAAGCCCGCTAAGCCAGCGGTCGAAAAAAAGGCACCGACTAAACCGAAAGCGATGGCTTCAAAGACTCTTAACGCAAAAGCGAAAAAGTCTGTCGCGAAGGCAGCTCCCAAAAAAGCAGCAAAATCAAAAAGTTCATCGAAGTCGGGAACGAAGGTAAAGAAGGCTCCTGTTAAGGCCAAGAAATAGTCAAACCCTAAGATTTTGACGATGTGAGCCATCTACATTACTCAGAGCCAGCCTGAAGTGAAAAAAACAAAGATGATGGTGTGATCGCTGAGCTCTTCAGTATCTGACCTCGACACGCAATCCGCCACCCGCTAATCGATTCGCAATGTCTTCAGCTTGTTTTTGATCGCCGCGAAATACCCCGGCGCTGCCATGGTGGTCAATCTGCCAGGCGAGTTCGAAGGCTCGGTCTGGCGTCATGCCTGGTATGAATTGGCAAAATAAGGCAATGACCTGTTGGTAGGTGTGACAGTTGCAATTATACACAATGACTTCTGCCTCGAAGTCTTCCCCCGTGCCAGTCCCTGTGTCTTCGATAACCTCTGGTACTTCAAGTGTACTATTACTTATCACTCCGACCATCAAAGTATTGTAACAATCACTCTGGCACCTCACAAGTTGAGTCCACACATGTGATGATCCTGTCGGACAGAGGCCGTTAGTTCACGATGATGAGTCAAGATGATGATCTCTGTCTTAAGGCTGCAGTTGGAATAGCCGACTGATACCTCAAGTCGTTCATCGTTGGGATGTGTTGCGCCGAATGATGAAATCCGCAATCATATGTGACCGAAAATGATATTTTGTGCTATTGATACTCGGGCGCTGTTGAGCAGACGACAAGACGAGTGACAACGAGAAGGAGAATACGCATGTCTAAGACTGTTTTGGTAACTGGTGCTGCTGGATTTATTGGGAGTCATACCGTTGAAACGCTTTTGAAGCGAGGCGATCGTGTGGTGGGCATTGATAATTTCAATGACTATTATGACCCCAAGCGCAAGCGTGCCAACATCAAGGAAATCGAAACGCAACTGGCTCCTTCCGGTCAGTATGAAGCCTTCACGCTTATTGAAGGTGATATTCGTGACCGAACCCTCATTCAAAAAATATTTCAATCCCATCAGTTTGATGGCATTGTTCACCTCGCGGCAATGGCCGGTGTGCGCGTGTCGATTGATGATCCGGGGTTGTATTACGATGTGAATGTGACGGGAACATTGAATTTGTTGGATGCCTGTGTCGGCAGAATGGATGGCACGAAACAATCAAATGCTTTGCCAAACTTCGTGTTTGCCTCAACGTCGTCCGTGTATGGCAATACGCAAATTGTGCCTTTCGTTCCCGATGATCGTTGTGATCGCCCATTAGCTCCATATGCGTCCAGCAAGCGAGCAAGTGAAATGTTAGGGTATTCGTATCATCATCTGTATAAGCTCAACTGTACGATTCTTCGATTTTTTACCGTGTATGGACCACGTGGTCGTCCGGATATGATGGCCTATAAAGTCTTGGATAATATTTTTAAAGGTTCAGAGGTGCCGCTTTATAATAGTGGAAATATGCATCGTGATTGGACATATGTTGAAGATATTGTCAGTGGAGTGATTGCCGCGGTCGATCGTCCGCTGGGCTATGAAGTTTTCAATATTGGCCGTGGAGAACCAGTATTGCTTTCTGATTTTGTTAAAGGTATCGAACAGTTAGCAGGAAAATCTGCACATCTGATTCCGACTCCCATGTTAGAGGCTGATATTTCCTATACCTTTGCCGACATTAGTAAAACACGTGAACTTTTAGGGTATGAACCGAAAACCTCAGTTCCTGAAGGCGTTGAAAGATTTTGGCAGTGGTATCAACAAACCATACTTCATAAAGATTAACCCCCGCGCATGTACTAGATAGAGTGACTTTTGGTTTCTGCAAAAGTGATTGTGTTGATAGGGGAGTCGAAATGGATAAAGCTTTTTTGACGAATGACATTTACGTAGAGTTTCACTACCTATAACCGTTTCAAAGAACTTCCGATGTTTGAGACGTAGATTTCCGCTACTAGGCGACCTTCTATCTACACTTCAGGGACTCAAGCACAGTTGCCTATCGAGGTGCCCCGAGTGACGCAACAACCGTCGCCTAGGCTACCTATAATCAACACTCCAGAGGCAAACCGGTCGCACTTTTGGCAGCCGCTTCAATCCTAGAAGAGGTTGGCAACAACCGTCGCCTAGGCTACCTATAATCAACACTTCAGAGGCAAACCGGTCGCACCCTTGGCAGCCGCTTCAATCCTAGAAGAGGTTGGCTACAACCGTTGCCTAGGTTTCCTTTTCTGATTCGAATGGAAATTAATTGGATTCGCTATAATGCCTGTCTCGTCATACTCCTCAGGGGTTGAATTAAACGAGTAAGCTGTGGACTGACACAGGGATATTCTGAATCGCGTTGTTAGATGTCCTTACCTGCCTTTGAATGTCTGACTACTTTTCTACATTCGTTTCTCACTAATATCCAAGATTCCCAGATAGATACTGATCTCCATATGTTCGGTCCTCTCAGGGATTCGAGGAGAGTAGAGCCCTCAATGGATATCTGTGATATTCACAGGGATTGATTGTCACTCCTCTTGATTGCCAACTTTACATTCATCTGCATTTCTTTCCTATGACTTCGTATTCCGTCTGTTCTTTTTCGTTCTTGTCTGTCCTTAAGAGGACTGTGTTTCTTCGTTGCTGGAAATTTTCCATTGTCGCAGGCCTTCAAGCATTCGGTAATTAAAGATTCCTATGACGTTCGACGATCACATTGGTAGATAAATTTTAAATATCGAAGAGACTTTGTCTTCAATATAAGCTGGAAAGTACTTAAGTTTTACTCCGGACGACCGATAGTACGGGCATGAAGTCAATCTTGTTTTCATGCATGTTTGTGCGAACACAGCCTAATTCTTCGAGATAGGTAATCTGCGTCCCTTCACCCCGACCGACGACAATATGGTGTTGAGACACGCAAGCGTATCATCTACTTACTAAAGAGGAGGTTTTCATGAATACTCGGCATCAAACACGGTTATGGATAAGCGCCATTGCCTTATTGCTGTCAATTGGGCAGGGGTGCAGTTCTCATTCAGTGGGGTACACAGTCGACTCAGAGGCAGGGGCGCATGAAGAGGGAATGATGATGGGTATGACTGACGAATCCGGAAACACCATGAATGGCGCAGGTGACTATGAACAGGGACGATCATTTTATGAAAGCGGTGAGTCCTATGATCCCGGAGCCGTCGGATCTTCCCGAGCGTATAATCATGGTGGAACACCAGACGGACAGGGAGTGAGCAACGGGTATTATAATGGGTTGGAATATGTGAACCCGGGAACTGGTCATGATGACGCCATAAACGGATATGGTCATAACTATGCCGGTGTAGGGCATGGGGCGAATAATGGCCCCGTGACGGGGTTTGGTGATGGATTTGCTGAGGGTGTGACTCCAACGCCCGAAGCGTGGGCCGAATCTTTTTTACGTGGCTATGATTCTCGTGGCAATGTGGAAAATGGAGGGTTGAGCTCAGAGCATGTGGATCAAGATGTCATGGTTGCAAGATCAGATTCAAGCGAGAATGGCCATGGTGGAATGACGCATTCATCTCGCGGTACTGCCATGAATGGCGGGCAAATGGCGAGTGGCCATGGAAATGTGGAAGATGTGTATTTCGCCTTTGATAGTTGGAAAATTACAAAAGCTGGCGCGTATTCACTTCAAAACGATGCGGAGTGGTTGAAATCCAATCCTGGGCAACGAGTGACGATTGAAGGTCATTGTGATCAACGCGGCACGCAAGATTATAATATGGTATTAGGAAAAAAGCGTGCTGAAGCGGCCAAGGCGTATCTTATTGACTTGGGAGTACAGCCCAGGCAAGTCAAAGTTGTGTCCTATGGAAAAGAACGGCCTTTTTGTTCAGAACATAACGAACATTGCTATCAGCAAAATCGTCGAGGACATCTGACGATTCGGAATAACTAAGCGACACAAGATTTTACGTAACAGTCGTGAAAAGGGCAGTGGGATATTCTCTCCCACTGCCATTTTTGTTTTCCATGATGGCCTATTTGTAAGGTCATGTTAGTAAGTGACAGGGTTAGCCATTCCTCTTTGAAGGGCAATATTTGGAATTTGGGGATGACGTCTAAGGATGTTATGTGAGGCGTACTTTTTGAGCTTGAAGCATTAGTGAACATCTAGAACGAAGTATGCAGGAAACAGCCTGCCCTCGCTTATCCATTCATGGTAAGGAGGCGTCTGTTGAAAACGATCTTGCCTTGATCCGGCTTGAATGGTAGAGTCTGATCCTTTGTTCTCAGGCCTGCGGGAGTGGCGGAATCGGCAGACGCACAGGACTTAAAATCCTGCGCCCGCAAGGGCATACGGGTTCAATTCCCGTCTCCCGCACCAGTTTCTTTGCAATATCCAGGGATACGGTCTTAGACGGAAGCTCGTTTCTAGACAGTCAAATGGAGAATGGTGGATAGCAGAAAGCTTCGACTCGAAGAAGAAGATGTGCGAATTATATATAGGCCGTCAGTTCATTTTTGAATAACGAGTCAGATCCGTATTTTTCGAATTGCTTCGCTTTAAATATACATTCTGATACGCGTTAAGAATAGGTGAAGGATCTCGAGTTTGGCTGAGCTGTTAATTCGAGTCTGCCCCTAGAATTTAGTGAACGCAAAATTCATGACGAAACCGGTCGTTCTTAGTGCTATTTGTTTTTGGTCCGGTCTTGTATTCTTGACGATGCTAAGTCAGATGACGTTTTAATCTCTCCCCACGCTTTATTAAACCCTTTTACTAAATCATCCCAAGCATGTTGGCTGCCAGTCTTCATTTCTTCCCAGGCTTCTTCTCCACCCGATTTGATCGACTCAAGTCGTTGCTGACCTTCAGCAATTTTAATGTTGACGGCTTCGATTCTTTCTTCAACTTCTTTGATTTGTTCCAGGTGTTGGAGTCGTACGTCGGACTCAAGTTGACTCGCCTTTCTTCTCAGTCCGTCTAATTTGCTTGAGTATTCATCAATTTGAGACTGCCATTCTTGCAATTGTTGCTCTATGGTGGTTTGAAATGCTTCTTTTTCACTCATAGGTCTCGCTCCTTCTTTATTAGGAAAATATCTTGCTCATATTTGCCACTGAGAAGAATGCCAGAAAATTCATTTAAACTGGTTTGTGTCATTTTCAACAACTGCAATTGGAATTCTAGTCTGAACCTCTTATGAATGAAATTTTGAGTTTCATCAAAAGTAACTATAGAAGAAAAAAGATGAGAACGAAAGATGGCATATTTACTTTGGAAATTGAGCAAGGGTGATGTAAGTTATTTTATTCATGGACAACCGTAACCTAAAATAGTCTTCGATTGCATTAAATCTGACTAGATTTTTGAGGTCATTGTACCCATGACTTGTCTAGTGCATTTATCTCTGTATGATGATGTAAAATGGTCATTTATGATAGTATTTGAGGTTTTCTACCAAAACTGAGGTTACCATGAACACGAAGATTGTTGTTGCAGTTCTTGTGGTATGTTTAATGATAGGTGTTACAAGTTTTGCTGAGGAAATCGGGAGTGTGGATACCAAGTTCAATTTACTTGGGCCGGATCATAAGATTGTGGTCGAAGCGTTTGATGATCCAAAGATTGATGGAGTGACGTGCCACCTCAGTCGATCGAAGACAGGCGGATTTAAAGGGATGATTGGAGTCGCTGAGGATAGCTCGGATGCTTCCATTGCCTGTCGGCAGGTGGGACCAGTTCGCATGCCGGCTGAGCTAGAAGAAGGTGAGCAGGTTTTCAATGAGCGACGATCATTGATTTTTAAAAAACTCCAAGTTGTGCGTTTTTTTGATAAGAAACGCCGAACGCTCATCTATCTAGTCTATAGTGATAAAGTGATTGAAGGGTCACCCAAAAATGCGATTTCTACAGTCCCGATCATGCCATGGCCCGGTCAATAATCAATGAAGTGTTGTCTCTCTACTATCAAATAAGGAGAGAACCCTGACAGCTGTTAAGCAAACATCACAGAAAGATGGGAGTTTTTCTTCTAGAAGGCAGACGCTTGTGCGTTTGATTGGTCATTTATCATGAGGGCTTTATTGCTGACCTTGTCGTGCATCGTAGTCAGTCTTGTCCTGCAAGTTTATTGGGCCGAGGTTTCAGCTGAGGAGCAGACTCCAACGCCCTTTACGACCGATCGGCCTGGAATCGGTGATACGGCATATCTCATCCCACAGGGTCATGTGCAATTTGAAGTAGGTGTCAACCTGCAACGGGATAGGACAAATGTCATTCTTGAGCGAAGGGTAACTCCAGGCAGAGGCAGTGAAGTACGAAGGACGACGGTTTCGGTGCCCAATACGTTGATTCGGATTGGTGTATTAGAAGCGATGGAACTGAGGCTTTTGGGAGGAGGGTATGTCTATCAGAAGACGAGTTCGGGCAATATGGACAACCATGATCATAGTGTAAGTGCTCCAGTCATTGGCACGAAATTACACCTATTCGAGGAAGATCAATGGATCCCACAGACAGCATTTCTTCTTAATCTCACCCTTCCATATGGAAGTGAGAGACTACATCCAGACGATGTGACCCCTGATTTTAAGGTCGCGGGAAATTACATTATTTCTGACAGGGTGAGTTGGGAAGTGAATCTTGGCGGAGCTTGGAAAGATGGGGTGAACGATAATATCACTGGCTTTTATACGACCGCCTTGTCTGTCTCAATCAATGAGACGGTAGTATCATTTGCGGAATTTTTTGGAAATATGAATGGTCCATCCACCCACGCGTTTGATGCTGGCTTTACCTACTTGTGGTTGCCTACAGTACAGTTTGATGTGTGGGGTGGGCCAGCTCTCACGGACGCAGCTGCTGACTGGTTTGTCGCGGCAGGTATATCGTATCGTCTTCCCCAATTATGGTAATAAAAAAAATGAATGATCAAAAAATGAGGAGTACAAGCATTGACGAGCTCAGTGTGGTTATGGCGCGTGTTTTTTAGATACGAAGTAGGGTAAAATATGGTGTTGTTTTAAGGATAATTAACGACGTTGAGGATACTGTGAATCAACACATTTCGCATGAATCTAAGTAAGGAGTGATAATCATGAAAACATTATTTCTCATACTAATTTTTGTCACGATCGGGTCGTTTGTAGCCAATGCTACTACGCTACGCAATGCAGCATTTGGACAGTTGATTGACTCGAATTCCAGCTCAGCTTCACGATCAGAGGGTGACAGTGAGAATATTTCTGAGTCGGAACAAGTACCAGAGGCCCAGGAGCCAACAGATTCGATTGAGTCTCAAAGTCAACAATCACCGAACGATATGACCGACTCTCCTGCCGTTATTGTTCCTCCTGTCACTGATCCAGAAATGACGATTGCTCCTCCGGTTGTTGACCCAGAAATGACTGTGAATCCTGAGCATCTTCCCGAACATCTTGGGCAAGAATCAAAAGAGCTTCCTAAAGTGCCACATTAGTACCGAGACGATAGTAATTACTGCACTGATAAAAACCTGAAGTGTGCAATTGAGCATGCTTCAGGTTTTTTTATCCTTGGTGCGCTATGACTTGTGCATGGTATCTTTCAACTGTTGTGAGTCATTGATCGTTCGTCGGCTTAAAAGGATTGCTTCTCCTAAACGTTGTCTTTATTTATGAAGATTCGTTCGTCTCCGTTTAATTCTTCTGTTCAAATTCTTATCATTATGGGGGTATCTGGATCAGGAAAGACCACGATCGGAACACTTCTTGCGAAAGATCTTGGATGGTCTTTTTACGAGGGAGATAATTTCCATTCTCAGAAGAATATCAACAAGATGACTTGTGGCGTTCCATTAACTGATGCGGATCGCGAGCCGTGGTTGCAGGCGTTGAGACAGTTGATTGAAGAGCTCATTATTACCTCCGAGCATGCGGTAATCTCATGTTCTGCCTTGAAACAGGGGTATCGAGACGTTCTTGCAGCGAACAGTCCTCGCATCGGGTTTGTCTATTTAAAGAGCTCAGATTCCCTGATAAGAGAACGTTTGTCAAAACGGGAAATGCATTTTATGAACGAGGTTCTTTTGGAGTCGCAGTTGCATGAGCTTGAAGAGCCTGATGATGCATTGATTCTTGATCCTGCTTTTCCTCCGCAGTTCCTCATTTCACAAATCAAGAAGAATTTAGAATTTTAACCAATTGTATAATTGTCGCGTCGATTATCTCGTATATCGACGTGAATGTGTATCATAATGGGAGGGTTGGAATCATGTATTAGACAAGACTTCTTGTAACCATTTATTTTTGTCTAGTGCAAGGGTTTACCGATGTCGGTACTGTAGAAGACATACATGATGTGTCTGTGGTGTTACGTATCTGGCAGGTAAGGCCTGAGTGATCGGGTTTATATTGAATGAAGTTTTTTAGTCATCTGTAGGAGGTGTGAATGCAGTTAAGAAGTCATGGCCGACATTCTTTGAATATTCATCAGGTTATGAAGTTTCACATATGGGCCGGAGTGTTGTGTAGTTTTATTATTCTACATTCTGGAAATATTTATGCTGCACAAGAGAAAACGCTTCCCACCGATGGAGCTATCACCCGTGCTGTGGAAAGCACATTGCTGCTTGATGAAAATGTTCCATCCCATTTGATCGATATACGAACAGAACAGGGAATTGTGACATTGATTGGAGCCATGCCGCATTACCGAGCAAAGGATCGAGCAGTCAAGCTGGTCGAAACTGTCAAGGGCGTAGAGAGTGTGATTGATGGGCTGACTGTTATTGTTTCGAAGCGACCAGATGAAGAAATCCGTGAGAAGGTGAGGCTGGCACTACAAGACGATCCTGCGACAGATTCTTACAAAATTGACGTCAGTGTCGAGCATGGAACGGTGACACTCACAGGGACGGTCCCATCCTGGGCAGCGAGAGCGTTAAGCGAATGGGTAGTGTCTGGGGTGTATGGGGTGCGAGACATTGAGGATAAGCTCCTCATTGAGAAGAAAGAGGATCGTGCAGATGACGTCCTATTAGAAGAAATTCAAAAGCGTTTAAAGGCTGATGTTTGGGTCAATGACGGCACGGTGCTCGTGACCGTAAAAGACGGGACGGTCACCCTAGACGGCCTTGTCGGAAGTGTCGCCGAGAAGCGACGCGTGCTTCGGGACGTTCAGGTAGCGGGAGTGAATGAAGTCGATGACAGTCTCTTGTTCGTCAAGGCTTGGGCTAAGGGAAAAAATCGGCGCAAGGGACAGCCTGGGTATAAGAGCGATGATGAGATTAAAGAAACTCTGCTTCTAGCATATGCGTACGATCCGCGGGTTTCGGTCTTCAACCCGACAATTGATGTTCGTCATGGGATGGTCACGTTGACTGGGGTGGTTGATAACCTCAAAGCAAAGCAAGCTGCAGAGGATGTGGCCAAATACACTCGCGGGGTTCTCTGGGTAAAGAATTTTCTGAAAGTCAGACCAAATAACCCAATTGAAGATGACGCACTGAAACGCAAAGTCGAAATGGCATTACATGAGGATGCATTTATTAATAGATTCCTTGTGAACGTTTCCGTCCGTGACGGCGTTGTGGTATTGCGAGGTTCTGTCGAATCTCATTTTCAAAAAAAACATGCTCAGGATGCTGTCGCTGGGGTAAAAGGTGTGATTGCTGTCAAGAACAAGTTAGTGGTCGAAGAAACCTGGATTTGGAAGCCAGATTCGGTCATTCAACGTGAAATAGAAAGTGAACTATGGTGGAGCCCGTTTGTGGATCATGACGATATTTCGGTGAAAGTTGAAGCGGGTGTGGCAACACTTTCCGGAACCGTAGAGAATTATTTTGAATATGAAACGGCCTTAGAGAATGCCCGTGAAGGTGGCGCTAGGCGAATTGAAAGCCTGCTTACTATACGAAAATACTTAGGATTTGACGTCCTACCTGATCAGCCATTGTAAGATGAAATGAAGCCTTAAGGAGATCGGTCGAAGGGTTGCATGGGAATATTGCTGTTAGGAACCGATGTCCGGTGAAGCAAGTCACATGGAAGCTGCGCTTTTACAGCTTGGCGACAAGGATGGGGAAAGGTCTGTATGACTCCTAGTGGTTCATATCTTTTGCTGAAACGTCCCAAAACACCTCCGGTAGACACTTCAATAGAGGCACTCGCAGTATCACTTAGAAGCAAGGCCAAACACATTAATCAAGAAGGATCGTCATTTTCTATGAGGGAGACAATACATGGGAAAACGAAAGTCAGAAGATGAAATACGAAAAGCAATAAAATCTGGAGCGATCACGAAAGAGTACAAAGCGGACCCCAAACACATCATTACTGAGCTCAATAAGTTACGCTCTACCGAAATTTCCAGCTATCTTCAGTATAAACAGCATGCCTATATGGCGGTTTCTCTGATGGCGCCAGGACTCAAAACTGAATTTGAGGGACATGCGAATCAAGAACTACAACATGCTGATGCCTTAGCTGAGCGTATTCAGCAGTTGGGTGGTGTTCCTATCTATGAATTAGACGAAATTGCCAAGAAGTCGGGTCGGGCTGGCGTTCGTGCCGAACAGGGGACAACGTTGAGAGATATGGTTGCTCAGGATTTATTGTTAGAACGCAATCAGATCGAATCGTATACTAGGCTTATTCGAAAAACTGGTGATAACGATCCGGTCACGCATCAAATTCTCGTGAATGTTTTACAAGATACGGAAAAGCATGCAGGGGAGCTTGCTGATTTTCTGACCCGTACGGCGGATACACGGAAATGACCCGTACAGATATCATTGTCTTTTAAAAAGTCTGTGTGGAGTATACGTGAAATTTTTTAATCGAAAGGAGACATGATGATTCATGAATGTAAATTGTTTTCGAAGACGATTATTCTGACCAGTGCTGTATGCTTCAGTCTATTTGGTATGACGGCTACTGGTGTCGGGGGAGAAGGGCATCAACAGGAAATGACAGAGGCAACAGATCGGCAACATAAAACAAACGGTCTGGCCGCGGGACAGCGTATTATCTATGGGACAGTTGAGGGCGTGAATGAGAATACGATTAAGGTGGATGCGGGTGAGGCGGGTGAAATGTCTCCTCGTTATTTAGAGTTAGAGAAAATAGCGAGCAAAGCAGATGAGATAAAGCAAGGTGATCGTTTGGAAATTACCGTCAATAACAAGAATAAGGTGGTTGACTATCAACTTTCACATGACGAAGACAAACACTAAGTCGTAGAGGAGATTAGTTATGGCTAAAAAATGTGCACATCCATCGTGTTCGTGCGACGCAGAACCGGGAAAAGAATTTTGCTCTGACAACTGTCGAAATGTTAAGAGCCCTTCCGCAGGCAAATGTGAATGTGGTCATTCAGGTTGTCAGGCGGATAAAAATACTTGAGACCTTGGAAATCCTAGTGAATTTCAAGTTATAAGGATTAAATGTTAGTATGAAGCTCCTACCGATAATAGGAGCTTCATACTAAAGACTTTCTCTTTAGGCAACCTGATAAATTTCTTAAACGCTCATCGCTCCTTCCTAATCGCAATCGCTTCCCCATCCGCGTTAATTTTCACGATTACGCGATCACCTGTACTCATCCCCTCATCCACGAGTGTGCTTGAACTAGCTTCGAAATGCTGTTCTGCTCCTTCGCGATCCTTTATGACGTACATATCTTCCTCGATCTTGAGCAGTTCACCTTGCATAGTTGTTTCCTCGACGACCGATGAAGAAGTTGAAGGAGTGACTTCTTCAGTAACAGATGGCATTGATGATGGAGTTTCTTGTTCGACGACCGGTGGTGCGGCTGTTGGGGTTGCTTGTTCACCGACGGATGGATTGTCAGAAGTCGAATCTGAATTTCCGCAGGCAGAAATTGCAAAGGCCAATCCGAAAGTCATAAGCAAGATATACGCACGATGTATGGTGGTGGAATTTTTCATGATGCTCTCCTTTTGAAAAAATGACTGAAGTAGGAATGATTAGTACGGGTCATCTGCTTGTCGCCTCGAGTTAGATACGTCCGGCCACTGAGGTTGATCCCGCTACACTCGACGATCAGGAAATCTAGTGAACAAGCTAAGACTCGCGGCTTTATGGTATGTCCAGCATAAACTGTATCGCAAAGGACAAGTTCTCTATAGCGATTTGCAAAATGTCCAAGGTGGACTAAAGGACCTTATAGACATAAAAGCATGGAGTCATGTTTATTTGTCCGTAGGTATGGGATAACTGTGACTGTTATAAAATATCTAGACGGCGATGGTAGTGTCATTAATTATCTCTAGGAGGCAGCCATGCATACTTCATCAAAAATTACAGCAATGTTTTTGGCCATCGGACTCACGATGTGTGGAACAGCATTTGCGGGTCAGGGCAAATCAGCAATGGGTTCGCAGTCCCAATCTCAGGAATCTGGTATGACAGAGGGTCAAGGTAAGTCTGTCGAGGGTGAATTAGTTGCGATTGAAGGTGAATTCTATGTTGTGAAAAGCCAAGAAGGTACAGAAGAGCGCTTACATGTTAGTCCGACGACTCAAAAATCAGAAGGACTAAAAAAAGGTGATATGGTGACAGCGCAAGTCACTGAAAAAGGACATGCGTTATCTATTCAGCAAGCTGAGGAATCAGGTATTGCCGCCCAATCGAGCGAGAAAGCTGGAGAAATTAAAGAGATGGAAATGCCTTAAAAAAGTGAGTAGAACGTTGAACGTGTTGGACTCGTCGTCAAATACAAACGACGAGTCCGGATTTTAGTTTGTTGATGGTGGAAGTGTGTAGAACATCCATCCTCTCTCACATACTATGGAGGTGCACAATGTTAAGCTGGGCAATTACATTTCTCGTGATCGCGCTCATCGCTGGAGCGATTGGACTATCAGGAGTGGCTGGGACTGCAACGAATATAGCCTGGGTACTTTTCGTTGTATTTCTTATTATCTTTGTTGTGAGTGCGGTCATGGGGCGTCGTCCTCCAGCAGCTTAGATAAACGTCTTCTCATTCTTTAAGGTCATTGTCGGGAATGCCATGTCTATTTATTGTGAAAGAAGGAGGATTGATTCCATGGAGACTGGGAGGAGTATTCTTTAATTAGGCGCGTACTTCATCACGTTAGAGAGCATCTGTTCCACCGTTTAAATGTGGGGACTGGAGAAAAATAGAGAGACTGCGTATGAGAGCGCATGTGTATTGCAGATATGAGTTTTATCTATCATCATGCATATGGAATACTAGCGAAAAGTACTAGTGAGCTGTTTTGAGAAACGCTTGTCCAAGTCATCACAAACTTTTAACACATTTATCTTCCGAAGACATTGAGTCTTTTGCTTTTGCTTCGCAGACTGGAAAGAAACTATGACTTAGTTTCCAATCTATAAATTATGCACTGCTCTCCGATTGAAAACAGCTTTGTCAGAGAACGAGCCAAAGTAGATAGTGAGGCGTCGGAACATTTCAATCCACGTCATTTGATACTGATATGGTTTTCTATGGCGCCGACGCCTCCAATTTCCTTGGCCAAAGTCGCTGCGTGTTCTGCCTGTCGTGCATTGTTGACAAAACCACTGAGTTGCACACGATTTTTAAACGTTTGCACGTGAATGTCCAACCCGGAGACCATCGGACAACGCAAAAGATCGGTCTTCACCTTCGCGGAAATTACACTGTCATCGATATATTCGCCTGTACTTTCTTGGTACGGCGTGGCTGCACATCCAACGAACAGCCCAGCGAGTGCCAATGAAAACATGGCAAGCAATCGAGATTTCATACATTTAGGCTCCTGAGGCATGGAAGGTCTCTGATGCCATACCTACATTGTGCACGCAACCGTGGTGCCTTATTTATTATTTAATAGATAAATTGTTTTCCACTGAGCCGACTCCGCCAACCTCGCGCGCCAATTGAGAGGCCTTTTCAACCTGGTCTGCGTTATCAACGAGGCCATTTAATTGGACGCGACCTTTGAAGGTGCTGACACTAATATCAAATCCTGACACTTCTGGATCGCGTAACAAGGATGTTTTGACTTTCGAGGTAATCACGCTGTCATCAATATGCTCTCCAAAACTCTCTGACTGGGGTCCGCCCGCACATCCCATGAGGGCGTTCGCTGCAATTAAAATGCTGCTCAACAGGATCATCCGATAAAGAGATTTCATTTGCGTCCTCCTACTGTGATGTTTCCAACATTTTCGTGAAGTTGAACATTTTGCTTGTGTTACATATCGTCTCGATAAAGAGATTGCGTACGTTCATCACTGCATTTTTCCGGAATCTGATTTACTGGCGGCATTGATGGAACTGCCAAAGAAATTCTTTCGGGAGTCCTGAAATCTTTTTCGTGCTCCAACAAATTTATCTTTTGCTTCTAAAAACCGATCTCGCTCTTTCTCGTAATTTTGTGAAACTATATTGAATCGATGTTTCGCTTGGTCATATGTTGACTTGGATCGATGGTATTTGGCTTGAGCTTCTTTGTAGAGCAGACGATCCTCATTAAACTCTTCAATGCCTTCGTTAAATTGGTCCTCGGCTTCTTCGTATCGATCAATGCCTTTTTGGGCTTCCCCCAACTCTTTTAACGAAGGACCGACATTAGAAAAAGAAGGGGAATCCTCTGGTGAACCATTTGTTTGGGAATAGGCATGAGAAACGGACAACCCAAAAAACACCAGAAGAATCGTGAAATTCATACCGAAGTTCGTTAGCTTCTTCTTCATAAAGCACCTCCTTATGCTGAATTTTAATGCGCCGCCGATAGATTCACCGTTACTCTATGAACCGTAAGGCAAGCAATTGTGAACATTTAGACAACCGACAAGAGATAATCGTCACATAATTACTTTGCTGATGTTTGCCGACGGATGAGACGATCACCGAACTTGCTCTAGATAGTAATGCCAATCAATGCCTGCATAATAAATGAGCCTCATTCACGCATGATAATTCTTAAGACGTACGCTAGCCTACGGACATATCTCTGAAATTTAGGATTTTTTTGTCCAGTATCTCCGGTACCAATTAAGGCGTTACACTTGAACTTTGTTATTCCTGTGGAACTAGGCGCGAATAACATAAAATATATAGAGCTTATGTCTAATACCACACTGGTGTCATTTGGCATTTCAATAACAGGGTGGCAATTCATATTCATTTCAAATCACAAGGAGGAAACACATGGAAGATACGGTAAAAGGCAAAGGCGGCTCTACGCTTGAGCATGCGGATCTAGAAAAAAAAGCAGGCGATGTGAAAGAAGCAATTCAATCGAAGGCAGAATCTGTCTTACAGGAGGGCAAAGCTGAAGCCAAAGCTTATGCGAAAGAGGCGCAACACAAGACCGTATCTGCTTTGTCTGAAAAAAAAGAACAGGCTGTTGGAGAGCTGGGAAACTTAGCTCAGGCTCTCCGTCAAACGGGCACGCAACTCCGGCAACGAGATCAGAATACTGTTGCACAATATACGGACAAAGCGGCTCAACAGATAGATCGGGTTACTGGCTATCTGTCCAACAAGGATATGGATCAGCTTCTCGATGAAGGTGAAGCGTTAGCGAGAAGAAACCCTGAACTCTTTATAGGGGTGACATTCGGATTGGGTTTATTAGCTGCTCGGTTTATCAAGAGTTCGCGGCAACGTCGTCATTCTCAGCAACCAGCGGCAGTTTGAGAAAGGTCATCAATGTCGTCTCTTATGAGCGTGACGATTTGACACAGTAAGCACTACACAGGCTTTCATCTCTTCTGAATTTTTTATCTACTGCATGACATAGTACGAGGAGATTTCATGATACGAACAGAGGAAGAGCAATCGCTGAGCGAGATGTTTAAGGAATTGATACAGGAAGTCAAAGTCTTGCTCAAGCAAGAAGTGGATTTGGTTAAGGCAGAAATGTCTCAAAAATTTTCCAGGGCAGGGAAAGATGTTTTATTTGTTGGAATTGGAGTTGCATTAGCTTATGGGGGACTACTCGTGTTATTGGGAGCTCTAGTCTTGCTGGTCGCACAGATTCTTCCGGCTTGGGTTGCCGCTTTATTAGTCGGACTCGTTGTGATAGCGGTTGGGTATGGATTGGTTCAAAAAGGACTGAGCGATCTAAAACATGTTAATCCCGTCCCACATAAGGCTATCAACGCACTCAAGGAGGAAAAACAATGGATCCCGCAACAAGTGAGATAAAACTAGCAGCTGAAGAGGAACAAGATAATCGTCCGGAAAGTCCGGATGTGCTTCGCGCTCGTGTCGAATGTACGAAGGCGGAAGTTAAAGAAACGATAAACAATATTCAAGCAAGACTTTCGCCCGCGCGCCTTAAGCAAGACGTGCGTGAAGTGACGGTCGGAAAGGTAGAAGATATGGCTCAGTCAGCACGGCATACCGCAGAGCGGTGGAGTGGGAGTGCTTTGGATACGATTAGTCAGAATCCAATTCCTGTGGCACTTATCGGGCTCGGATTAGCATGGCTGTTTAAAGCACGATCAGAGCAAGCCTATCAGTCTGATTTGCCTGAGTATAGTAGATCATATGCTTATCGTAATCCATATGATCCGTCGGTTGATCGTGATTCAAGCACATTAGAAAGTCTAAAGCTCAAAGCGAGCGAAAAATCCCAGGCCCTCCGCGCTAAAGTCGAAGGAGCGGCTGGTACGGTTCAAGAAAAAGTGGGTGAAGCGGCTCAGACTATTCAGGATGGTACGAGTGAGTTCGGTGAACATGTGAAGGGCCAGGCAGAAGAATTCTCCACGCAGGTCCAGGAACGAGCCGGAGAGTATAAGGATCGTGTGCAACAGCAGACTCGTCGGGCAAGACAGAGCTTTGAGCACACTTTTCAGGAAAACCCATGGGGAATAGGAGCGATGGCCTTTGCCATTGGAGCAGCGGTAGGGCTGTCCGCACCACGGACTCAGCAAGAAGACGAATGGATGGGAGATGCCCGTGATACCTTGCTTGATCAAGCGCGGGGAAAGGCACGAGAAATGGGTGACAAGGTCAGGCAGGTTGCGGAGGAAGTTAAGGAAACTGCAACGGATACAGTACAGGAGGAAGTGAAAAAACACAGTTTTTCGTGAATTTATAAATAAAGTGAATATTCATCGACCCTAAACTATTGACTGTATTTATATATTTTTGAAGTGTGAATGATAATTAATTCATTCTAATACCACAGGATCGGGTTGGAAACATCCGATCCTGTGGCTAGGGTAAAGGTCAGACAGTTGTTTGATATCTACGACATCACATGGAATTCACTTTTTCCCACACGGCCTTGATGAGCCACGTGGTAAGAAGAATAGATCCGATAAGTAATACTACGATTCCAACGAATAGGCTTCCTACAAATGCCCAATCCCCGAATGTTGAGGAACGTTTATTATTGTGAATATGTTTTTCTAAAAGCTCGATATTTCGTACATTGCTTTTGAACCAAATCGAAAAGAGGTCGCCGAAGACGGGAATCGCACCAATCAAACCATTGATAGAAATATTTATCCCCATCCGAAACAAGACAATTTTCGGTAAATGGTATTGCGCCGCAACTAGCAAAATGGTTGAGCCTGCTAGGCTGGTGAGGAAATCACCTATTCCCGGTATTAGACCAATCACGGGATCGAGACCTATCTGTATAGATGTCCCAGGAATATTGAACTGTCGGTCTAGAAGTTTTGCTAAAATTTTAGCAAAGTTGAGTCTTTTCAAAGGTTCTGCCATTTTTCCTCTGACTTATTAAGGCCTGAGTGAATCTTATTGAAAGACACGTTTTCCTGAAATTCACGATAAGCTTTTTTCGTAAGAGTCCATTGGGGAGTTATTGATTGCACTTCTATTTATGAATCTCTGAGTTACAAGAAGATACGCTTTTGGCTGGGAGGCCCATTGAAATTGTTCGTGATGGGAGGTTATTCGTTACCACAGCCCCTGCTCCGACCACAGCACTATCTCCAATCGATACTCCATCAAGCACGACGACTTTGGCTCCTAACCAACAATTTTGTCCTATGGTGGTGGAACCTTTTGAATACACCTTCTGGTCACTAAAGGCCACCTGACTCTCATAATCATATGAATTACCACTCATAATATAACAATAGGCGGCAATCATGCTTCCATTCCCAACAAAAACGTGATCGCCAGAGAAAATCTCACAGTTTGAACCGATATTTGCCTTTGATTGAATATCAATGTTTCCGTCTTTACAGTACACGATGGAATTCCGACCAATATAGACATTGTCTCCAATTTGAATTCCCTTGTTAGACTGTCCTTTGGCGTCCAACACACAGTTATCATCGATGGTCACATTCTTCCCAATTCGAATTTTATGCGGATGACGTAGAATAACCGATCGGCCTAATACCGTGTTCGATCCAACGTCTCCGAGAATCCATCGATATACCTTACTTCGAAGATAGTACCCGATCGCCCCAGGTACATTTCCCAATAAACTTGTGATGAGTTCATACTTAAAGATTTCTGGCCAACGTGTTGTTCCAATGACCCATTTCGCATACTGTCTCCAGCGTGGCGTTTTTTCTCGTGACATTGCATTGATTTTAAACTCGCCTTCACCAACTTGTTTCCTTGGGTTCGCTTTGCCAACGCTATCGGGTAATGGGCCCGCCATTATAGATTGAGGCGCTATTTCCTTTACCATCGCTTCCATCTCTCGTTTCACATGTTTGGTTTGACTTAATAGTATGGTTAATTCATCTTCAATTTTCGTCGTAATACGAACCTGTTCTTCTGATAAATGATCAGGCGTCCTCAACCCAAGCATCAAACGATTCAATTGCTGTGTGATAGCAGAAATTTCCTCAGTCTTTTTCTTGATGTGTCGTGGGTAATCTCGTGTTTCTTTTATAGATAGAGGTGTCATTCTACCTTCTCCTAGCTATCATACATATATTTTTTGAAGAAAACCCATCCCGACTTAATAATTGAACATTCTTGTTTGTTCAATATCACGCAAATGCTCAAGGAACGAATTGGTAGATTGTCATCCATCAAGATAAGAGAATATTTATTATGCACGTAAATGTAGCAGAAGCACTTAAGATATTACGTGTTTTTGGCATCGAGATATTGTTGTGCAAGTTCCTGGGCTTGATGAGCGGAAAAAACTCTCCGCGCTTCTTTGAAGATGCCCGTTTCCTCCACTTTGATGTGATCTTGAAGATAACTTTGTAGCTCACTTATCCGTTCATGCCAATTCTGATCATCCACACGTATCATATCAATATCTTCTAGTTCATAGGCGACCTGCTCACGTTGCTCGAGTGCATTTTCGATACGCCGGTTTATGCCATGCCGTTCCTCTAATGCCGTATAAAAAATATTTTCTTCGTTTTCATGATGTGTGGCAAGTATAGTTTTGAGCCTGATCAAAATATCTTCGCGTTCCTTGTCCTCCAGTTTGGTTTGAAGAAGTTTAACAAATAGGGCTTTAGCTGTCCGGTGATCTTTTTTCAACACTTGATAGATATCCATGGTCGTCTCCTGTCAGATAAAAAATAATGATGAGAAGGCGAGTCACCTCTTTCTATAAATTAGCTCATTACATCAAATTGGAACAGAGGTTGGATACAGATAAATACATGAAGGACATGGGGAAAATGTCTACTTCATTTCTGATGACTGAAGATGTATAAGCATACATAGATGCTTTATCGTTTTTGCGGATACGTATGCTTCCGTTTATTCAAGGGAAGGTGTTTGCACTTAATCAAATACAATTCAATATAAGCGAGCTTCATTATGACGATCTTTTCATCATCCGAAAACAGTTCCCGAGGACGCACTGCCACCAGTCCGAGCGACATTCCTTCTTCTGGCTGGCGTGATATTGCGTGGAGGGTAAAAGATGAATTGAATAATGATAATGTCTCGGTCGTTGCTGCCGGAGTATCCTTTTATATTGTTCTTGCTTTGTTTCCCGCCTTAGCGGCAATTGTGTCGTTGTATGGATTATTTATGGATCCGCATGATATCGAACGACATATGACGTTGGTAAGTTCTTTGTTACCACAAGAGGCTCGTGCCATAATCGACGAACAACTCAAGTCTGTTACGAAGAGTGCTGAATCTGCCCTAAGTTTAGGAGCTTTAGGTGGTGTTTTGCTGGCTTTATACAGTGCTTCCAAAGGAATGACAGCTTTGATCACCTCACTCAATATTGCATATGATGAGAAAGAGACGCGCGGTTTTATGTCTCTCACTGGATTAGCTTTGTTGTTAACCTTCGGTCTTATCATCTTTGTAATCATCGCCCTCGCATTCATTACATTATTTCCAGTCCTTTTAGAAAGCATCGGAATAGGTCAGCTCATCCAGGCTTTGCTCATGTTATTAGGCTGGCCTCTTATGGGAGCCGTCGTGATGTTTGGATTGGCAGTGTTGTATCGTTATGGTCCATGTCGCAACAAACCTCAGTGGCAATGGGTCTCCTGGGGTTCTGGAATCGCGGCCTTTTTGTGGATTACCGGATCGGTGCTGTTCTCTTTGTATGTCGAAAATTTTGGGAAATATAATGAAACCTACGGTTCACTTGGCTCGGCAGTCGTGTTGTTTATGTGGTTCTTTGTTACGGCGTATATCGTGGTGCTTGGGGCCGAAGTGAATGCAGAAATGGAACGACAAACGAAACACGATACAACTGTTGGACTGGAAGAACCGATCGGTGAACGCGGAGCCTATGCAGCCGACACTGTTGGTAAAGTGCCGTAACGAAAACCGTTGAGGAAGTTTTTCTTTTTCTATCGCAATCAGGAGATTTGATTGAATGCTCAGTATGAGACAATTTCCGAGAATCTCGCAGAGGTTCCTCTCGCCTCGAAAGCCATAATATGAAACGTACCATTATCCTCGATGTCGATGGAACGCTGATGGATACCAATTATTTGCATGTCGAGGCGTGGGCTCGTGCTTTTCAAAAAATTGAGATTTCTATCTCTCGTTCAGCTATTCATCGACAGATTGGGAAGGGGGCAACGCTGATGCTGGAGGAACTTCTTGACGATTATTCATTGCGGCCACAAGCCAGTGAATGGCACAGTCATTTCTTTGCCGACCTTCAACAATATGGGAGTGCTTTACCGGGGGCCAAGGAGATGATAGAGAAACTGTTTTCTCAAGAAATGGCTATATGGTTAGCTACGAGCGCAAAATCACAGGAATTAGACTACTACCTTGATAAACTTGAGGCACGGGAAAAACTGACTGGAATTGTCACTTCTGATGACGTGGAGAGCGGTAAGCCGGCACCACATATTTTTCAGCAGGCACTTGAACGTTCTGCCAGTGCTCCGGAAGAAAGTATCGTTGTTGGGGATACCATTTGGGATATTCAAGCGGCTCAGAGATGTGGACTTCAAACCATTGGTGTACTGACCGGAGGAGCGTTTAGTCGTCAGGAACTACAGATGGCTGGTGCCGTGGCCATTTATGAGAATTGTAGAGAATTGCTCTTAGCGGGATTCCCTCAGACGTTTCCCCGTACCTGTTCTTGATCAACCTCTATTGGGGATAAGAATGTTTTCCTTCTCTCATGATCCCGAGTGTGGTGTCGCTATTTAATTTGAATATTATTAATGACGGACTGTACTCCTTTTGCGTTTTTAGCGACTTCTGCGGCTTGTTTTCGTTGAGTTTCGTTTTCAACGAAACCCTCTAAAGTGACAACCCCTTTACGGGCTATGATGTTTATAGGGGCGACATTGAGCGTAGGCTCTTGAGCTATGGCCACTTTCACTGCAGCCGCAATTCTCTCATTTTTATCTGAAACTTTATTGTCTTGTCCCAGATGACTCCAACATCCTCCCATTGCTGTGAAGGTTGTCAGAATAATGAGACCCCGTACTAATTGGCGTTTGATAAGTGAGTTTAACAAGATTTTTGTATCCTTTGATATTCGTCACGTCTGGTGACATATATTGTCGATGCCTGGTCACGATAAGAAGACAAATGAATTATGACCGACGGTATCATACACCTTTCATTACGATAAACGTTTTATACCATAAGTTGAACGAATGTTCATACGGGATTCCGAATTCACTCTAGGCAGATGAAAGACCTTTTTATCAGAATAAGTCATGCATAAGGAAAAACCTCGAACAGTTCCTATGAAGATAATTGTCGGTTTGATCACGAGTCTGGTTCTGGTGATAGTCATATGCGTGGTTCTAGGGGCAGTCATGCTGAATTCTCAGTGGTTTCAGGAATTTATCGAAACAACATTGTCAGAAACCATTGGGCAGAAAGTGTCCATCGATTCCATAAAGCTCAACCTAGGACATATTACCCGTTTACGAGTGGAACAGATATCGGTCACCAATCCTTCTTGGGCATCAAAACCTTATTTAGCTTCTGTGGAAGTCTTAGAGGTAGGCATTGATCTGTCTGAACTACTTGTCGGCGATTTAGTGTTTACCGAGGTGCAGATAATCAAACCGGTGTTTCAGTTGGAAAAGTCGGCACAGAATAAAGCAAATTGGGTACCCACTGAGGAATCTGTGTCTTCCCCTGATGAGCAGGACCTTTCTAAGCAAGACAAAGACGAGGGAGGTTTGAGCGACTTACCTCTTATTAAATCACTCTCGGTGGATAACGGACGTCTAACCTATAGAGACTCTACTCAAAACACATCGGTAACACTTTCGATTGAGTCTCATAATCAAAAATTATCGACCGGCCAAAATCATGAAGTCGAACACGATGATTCTGATCGACAGGCTAAGATAGCTGTTCCCTTAACTGATGACAGTTTTCAATCGGACATAATCATTGAAGGGAACGTGAAGTATCAGGGTATACCAATCGATGTTTTAGTCAGAACTGGTTCAACTCGTCAAGGTATTGAGGACTATCGAGAATGGCCGATAGATGCCAAGCTGCAAATTCGAGAAACGACGATGGACCTAGATGCTCAAATTGGTAGCCTCTGGCCGCTAGAGAGTCTCACGACAACATTTAGAGTGGCAGGCCCAGACTTGTTTCGCTTGGGGGAAGCTATCAATATCCCATTACCACACTTACCTCCCTATGATTTACAGGCCCAATTGCAAAGAAAACTGCTTGAGGATGGAAAACAAATTTTTCTTTTTAAAAGTCTTGACGGTACCATAGGGGACAGCGACGTGGCTGGTGAGCTGCGGTTAACCATAGGTGGTGAACGGCCAATGATTTTCACGCATTTACAATCCCGCATGCTCGATTTGGACGATCTTGCCGGTTTAACGGGTGCACAGCCGGATCCGGAGGAGACCGCATCTACTAAACAAAAGGTGCAGGCCGAAAAGAACGAGGATCGGAAAAGACTATTGCCGGATAAGCCTCTCGACTTTTCTCAACTTAAGAAGGTGGATGCAGATGTTGATTATCGAGCGAAAAATGTTCAGGCTCCAAATCTTCCGTTGGATGATTTCGTGCTTGTCATGACACTTCAAAATGGCCACATGCAGATAAATCATTTAGATTTTGGCGTAGCTAAGGGAACGGCAGCGATGAAGCTTGAAGTTAATGCACGGCAAGTTCCTGGAGAAGCTAAGCTGAAAGTAGACTTTGATCAGATGCACCTGAGCCAGCTATTCGCTGACTCAGAAGTGGCCGATGATTCATTTGGTAAAATTGGAGGGAAAGGGACTCTGTGGATGCATGGTCAATCGTTAGCCAATTGGTTTGCCTCAGCTGATGGAGGGATGTATTTCACGATGACTGGAGGAAAAATTGATGCTCTCTTGGTCGAGTTAGCAGGATTAGATTTCACGGAGTCGGCAACAGTCTTTCTAGGCACTGATACGGGGGTGCCGATCGATTGCGCCTACTCAGATCTTCAGGCCCGCAGCGGTATCGTCACCATAGAACCCTTTCTGTTAGATACATCGGATACCAAATTTAAAGGTCTCGGCTCAATCGATCTACGTCAAGAAATCATGGATTTGACGATTAAGCCATACCCAAAAGATTTTACCTTATTAAGCTCACGGGGGCCATTGCATGTTACTGGCACCTTTAAAAATCCAGAATTCAGTGTGGACCCCAGTTTTCCTTCTCCTGAGTTCGGAGTCGCGGATGATAGTCAAAGTTATGAGGGTATGATCGAAGCATTGAGGAAAGCTCGAAAGAATGATATGGATCATCAAAAAATGGATCCTGCTTTAGACAAGTAATCTGTCGAACGGATTCTTATTTTCTTCCGTAAGTTACACGTGAGCATATTGCTGTTTCCCCCCTTTATTTCTTGTTGTGTTAATATTGCACAATCTCACTGTTCAAGCTCACAATTTTCTCATTTCTTCAAGTCAATGTGAGCCTCTGCGCATTATAGGCATTCATTGGGTCGAGCAAGTGTTTATTAATATTTACCAAGGTAACATTGGATGTTGAAATATAGGTCTGTGTCAACTTAATCAGGAAACAGGACGAAACTGCTCCCCCTCCCAGGGGGAGCAGTTTGTAAGGTAGGATGAAGACAGGAGTGTTGGAAGGATGGATAACAAGGCAGGTATTTAGTAAACAAAAGACGATTTTTGTCTACATTTCCCAAAGCTGCTTACTTAACGGGATCATATCCTATTGTTAGTTTAGAAATACTAAAATTAATTACGAAGTCGTAATTTATTGATTACCCGTCTTGCGCCGATGTCGTAGGTTGTTTCAACAGCATCAGCCATTGCTGATCGATCTTCAACGGTTCCCCGCAATGTCGCAACCCCAGACCGAACATTTACGGATATTCCCTCTCCAAGTTCATCGTATAAATCGGATTCTAAACGACTGTCGCTGTAATTTAACCAAGGTCTTTCATCATGATGAGTAACCTGAAGTTTATTGATTACCTTTCTGGCCCCGCCCTCGTAGGCATTCTCAACGGCCGCGACCATTGACCCGCGATCTTCAACCGTTCCCGTTAAGGTGGCCACTCCGCGTCGTACCTTGACTCTTACTCGATCCTCATCGACATAAGGGCTTCCATCCAGTTCATCGCGGATATCTTCTCGTATTTCTAAGTCAAGTTGGCGAAGTTCGTTACGATTTACATTTCCCATTCCTGCATAAATATCTTGTCTACTGTCAGACGTTCGATTTTGCCTTCTTTGGTAGAGCTCATTGTCAACGTCACCGTACTGATCAGTGTAATAATCAAGCGAATTATTCTGTCGATTTTCATAGCGGTCATAACGACTATCACGATAGTTGCGCGAGTCCTTCACCATCAGTGCCTTAGGGGTATCTTCTGAATAGGACACTGAGTTTAGGGAGCTGCTTTGCGCTGAAACGGGAGAGGTAAGAGCCAATGCGCAAACGGCGAGAACAGCTGGGAGAGAGCGTTTGAAATATAATTTTGGCACCATGAGAGCCTCCTTAAAGGTTGAAGAGTGTAAAGGTTTTCGAAAGTGTTTTCAGGCGATTATTTCCTGATGGTTGTTCAAAAGTAACAAATCGTTAGAATCGATCAAAGCGACAAATTTGAAAATTCATCACCATTTATGTCCACTGAATGTCTGATCAAAATATTTAAAGGCAGTCAATATTATCGTACGCTCAATTTTTGTGAGTAAGAAAGACTCTGGACAGGAGAAGAAATGAGAGAGATGCAGACATTTTTGAAGATATCCTTATGAATTTGTCCATCACGCGTTGATTAAAAGGACAGTTAAAATTTCCTAGAAAATTCAGAGTGATGGATATCAAGAGTGCCTAACAGCATCTTCGATGAAAGATTATTTGTCATGGTTCAGTTATTTGGTGAGGGCATGTCGTAACAAGAATGATGGAGTATCCAATCAACTATTCATTCCTTGTGTTGTTAGGGTGGAAAAATATATGAAGAAAATTATGCTTAGCATTGTTATCATTTTTTCTATTTTTGTATCTTTTGAGTATGGGCTATCAAAAGAAAACGTGGTGCAGGAAATCTCGCCTACGGTACCTGACCGCCTGAAAAAACAACTGGAGACTTTTAATGGTTCGTATGGAACTGAAGTGGCTTCAATTTATTCCGAAAGAAAATATAGTCCTATATGGATAGAAGACTATGATCTCAATGAATCTGGTGAGCAGCTAATTCAAACCTTGTCAGATGCAGTGCAACAAGGGTTGGACCCACAAGACTATGAAGCGGATGAAATACAGTGGTTGCTTCGAACCATCCGCCTCTTTTCGGTGGATGACCATATCGCTCGCACGGAAATGCTTTGGAAATTAGAGACTGTACTGACCAAAAATTTTTTCAAATTTGCTGATCATCTCACAGCCGGCCGAATTTCCCCAGAGGCCGTCAATGGAAAATGGTATCTTACAGACCATCGTCACTCTCTCACTTCTCTCATGTCAGATGCATTGGAACGTGGTGTTTCGGCAACGTTCACGAAAATCGCCAGTGGACATGATGGTTACACGCCTCTATTCAAAGCGCTGGCATCTTATCGAACCATTCAAACGCAACATGGCTGGCCAGTTATCTCAGATGGTCCTCTCCTCGGCTCTGGGTCACATGGTGAACGGGTCAGAGCTCTTCGACGTCGATTGTCTGCGACGAGAGATTTGAAAAGTGACCCAGATAACAATGTTTTTAACAAAGAAGTTGTAGAAGCTGTGAGACGATTTCAACAGCGTCATGGCTTGACCGTTGACGGACTCCTTGGCCCTGTCACGTTAAAAGAATTGAATGTTCCGGTCGAAGCGCGGATTAAACAAATTCTCATTAACTTAGAGCGGCGGCGATGGATGCCGCGTGGCTTAGGAGATGATTATGTTTATGTGAACATTCCGGATTATATGCTGACCGCATTCTTGGATGGTAATGAAGGAATGAGAATGCGAGTGATTGTAGGCAAACCAATGAGCCAAACGCCGATCTTCAGTGACACTATCGAATATGTGGTGTTTAATCCGTACTGGTATGTCCCTCGGAGTATCGCGACCGAAGAAATTTTCCCCAAGTTTCGTGAAGATCCTCTGTATTTACAGACGAAAAATTACGAACTTGTCGACTGGGATGAACAAGTTCTCGAGTCCGACTTATTTACGCTGGAAAATTTAGAAAACAATATCGTTCGTCTTCGGCAAAGGCCTGGTCCCTCCAATGCCCTCGGTTTGGTCAAATTTATGTTTCCGAATGACCATGCAATATATTTGCATGATACGCCCGCAGATTATCTCTTTGATGAATCGGAAAGAGATTTCAGTCATGGCTGCATACGTATTGAAGATCCGAGGGCTTTTGCTGAATTTTTATTAGGTGAAACGTATACGCCTGAAAAAATCACGGAAATTTATAAAACGCAAAAACGTGAGGTCGTTGATATGTCTCAAACCGTCCCTGTTTACATTGTTTATTTTACATCATGGGTCGACAATGATGGTCTTATAAATTTTCGTGAGGATATTTACGGTCATGATGAACGCCTGTGGCAGGCATTGAAACCCGCTCTCTCAAATACCTTGGCCCGTCCGCATATCACTGATAAGTGGATTTATGGCTTATCAGATAAGCGTGCGAGTGAGATACCACACTATTATGCTGCGAAGCATTAACACTTAAAGTGAGGTGTTCAATTAGAAACATCACATTAAAGCTGTTCATCGCCTTCATGCCCATTGTCATGTTGACGCTTACCACTACTAGTGTGCGGGCAGAAAAATTATCATCTGTTGAAAAGATGAATTTTTCTGTTCAATTCAAAGATGATCTCAATCCTTATCACACTCTCGGTATTTTTCTGATGCCGGGAGAAAACATAGAATTTGAATGTGTATTTACCGATCCCAAAAGCACTTTTACGATTGCGGCATCGATGGGGACCCCCAAACTCATTTCAAAGGAGCAATGGACGTGGAAAGCTCCGCAAGCAAAAGGTATGTATTCGGTGACGATTACAGAGAAGCCGAGTCAGCACCGCATGGTGTTTCATGCGTTTGTGATGGTTCCGTTTCAATCCAAGAATAGCAAGCTTAATGGCTATAGAATTGGACAGTATCAGCAGAAACCTCTCAAAAACAATCCTGTCTATGCACCTCCACGAGCGTTTATCGAAGTCACGAAGCAGAACCAACATGAACTGGTCTCGCCGCATTTTACTTTGGGACAATTTGTTTCCAAGCAGCCTAGTGGGTATCCAAAGTATGTCGCACTGCGAGAGCGACTGCTGTTGAAATTAGAAATGATTCTCGAAGCGGTGCAGGAGAGCGGGAAGAACGTGAAAACCCTCCATGTCATGAGCGGCTTTCGAACTCCGTTTTACAACAAAGCCATCGGAAACCCAACTCAGTATAGTCGTCACCTGTATGGAGATGCCGCCGACATTTTCGTTGATCAAGATCAAAACAACATGATGGATGACCTTGATCATGATGGAAAAACCACCCTCGTCGATGCTCAAAAGTTTGCCAATATCATCATCGATAAATCGAAAGAGGCCTGGTATCGCCCATTTATTGGAGGACTTGGCGTATACGGCCCAAGAAGTCACCGAGGACCGTTTGTTCATGTGGATGTTCGTGGGACCCCAGCCAGGTGGTCGAACCCTTAGCAGACACAGTGTCCACGTTCGGACGCTGTGTCTGCGCTCAATACCGTGAACGTCGTCGTTGGATCCCTTTCAATGATTCACTATACGGGTTCTAAATCGGGAGATGTTCATGTCTCCCATGCTTTGAGCGCATCCTCGATGTTGACATCTATTGCTTTTGCCACCTGCTCTCCGAATTCTTTATCCACTTTATAGAAATGATACACCTGTCGATGTTGAATATTTTTGGGCACCTTGTTCATACTTGTCGCGAGATTCTGGATTAATTGCTTGCGACCCAAATCATCAAGGGTGTGTTGATAAAACATCTTTGGCTGTTCGTAATAATCTCGATCATCACAAGTATAACTATTATATCGTGTCGCTTCACCTTCGATTTTCAGCGGGGGTTCATCATAGGCCGGGTCCTCCATTGGACCGCCATAGGTATTCGGTTCATAATTGACAGCGTTACCGTGGTTGCCATCGACTCGCATTGACCCATCGCGGTGATACGTACGAACCTTCGAATGTTTGGCTTGATTCACAGGAATTTGATCGTAATTGATTCCGAGTCGATAGCGATGCGCATCGCCATAGGACAATACTCTGTTCTGCAACACCTTATCTGGAGAAAAGCTGATGCCAGGAACCCTGTTATTTGGCTCAAATGCCGCTTGTTCGACTTCAGCAAAATAATTTTCTGGATTTCGGTTTAATTCGACAATGCCGACTTCTTGTAGTGGGTAATCCTCATGCGGCCAGACTTTAGTTAAATCAAAGGGATGCCAGTGATACGTCTCAGCGTCAGATTCCGGCATGATCTGAACCGACATTTTCCACTTAGGGAACTCATTTCTGGCAATGGCTTCGTATAAATCACGTGTTGAGTAGTCCGGATCTTCTCCTGCCATCCTCGTGGCCTCGTCGGCGGTAAAGTTTTGAATGCCCTGCATGGTCTTGACATGAAATTTTACCCAATGACGCTCACCGCTATGATTAATTAAACTATACGTATGGCTTCCATATCCATTCATAAATCGAGCTGATTTTGGAGTGCCCCGTGCACTAAAAAGAAACATGACCTGGTGAAGGGATTCAGGACTCAACGACCAGTAATCCCATTTCATCCAATTCGGTTTGAGGTGAGATCCCGGCTCACGTTTTTGCGTATGAATAAAGTCTGAGAATTTAAGAGGATCACGAATGAAAAAGATGGGCGTATTGTTGCCGACGAGATCCCAATTGCCTTCTTCTGTGTAAAACTTCATGGAAAAGCCCCGAGGGTCACGCTCTGTATCAGCTGATCCAGATTCGCCACCTACTGTGGAAAAACGAAAAAAACATTCTGTTTGTTTTCCAATATCGGAAAAGATTTTTGCCTTGGTAAATTGCGTAATGTCCTGAGTGACCGTTAACGTGCCATACGCTCCGTAGCCTTTCGCATGAACCACTCGTTCAGGGATTCGTTCGCGATTAAAGTGCGCCATCTTTTCGATTAAATGCACATCTTGCATCAGTACGGGGCCACGGGGCCCTGCTGTCATGGAATGTTGGTTGTTGGAAACAGGACATCCCGCCTTCGTGGTGAGCGATTTATAGTTATCCATGATTCTTCCTTCCGTCTATGAGTATGTTGTCGGCATAAATAAATGTACGACGTATTTTAGTCGGGAGAGGTCGGTTTTACCAGTATTTGGCTCGTCCATAATAATCGTAGAGTCGGGCCTCATACTCGCGATTAATTGGGAGCGATGGGTCAAATTCTGGACTATTCTTGACTTCTTCCTGAGTCAAATCGAGATCCACGGTTTGGTCTGCCCAATTGACCCGTTTAATCCACTCCGGGGAGATAAGCACCTTTTTTCCTGGAAGCCAATTCCCGGTATTCACAACCATGTAATGAAGCTTCCATGATGTGTCATCCATTACGAAATCATCCACATGACCGATGTCGCCATCACACGCATGTATCGAATACTCGCAGACTTCATTTACACTACGAAGATGAGGGTCGCCGGTCGGAACCTGAAACGATTTCTCGACATGTGGTGGTAAGACTTCAGGGGCGGGCGTCACGCCAACCAAACCAAAGGTGGCACCAGCCGCAGGCTGAATAAATGGCTTTTCACCCCAGTAGCGTTGCCATGAAAAATAAGAGCGAAGCTTTTCCTCCTGTTGAAGAGAAACTGGAGAATCGCTTTGAATATCTGGGCTCTGTTCAATTTGTTCAGCAGACAGGTGAATTGGAAATATTTCCTCATTCCAATCCGGTTGTCCAAGAGCTTCCGTGCCAATCAACACTTGTCGTCCGGGAAGCCAATTCCCAGTATCGGCAATCAGATATCGAATCAACCAGACATGGTCATCAAAATAAAAGTCTTTCACTGATCCGAGGTCTTTGTCCGTAGCCCGAAGTGCATAATTCAAGATGACGTTGAGTGTTCGTAACATAAGCCCTCCATGATATAGCCTGAAATTGTCTATCATTCACAATGCGTGCATATTTGCATTGTGCGATCAGAAGTAGCGTGTACCATACCCTACTGTAGACTCATTGTTTCAATGGATAAAACCTCAGCCGTATAAACAAGAAAGTCTAATCTTCATGCAATGGATTTATTTTTTTTAGAATCTTTGCTTGTTGAAATTGTTCTCCCATTTCTCGAGCTTGTTGCTGAGAGAAAACACGCCGTGCCGTTTCGAAAATCTCCCCCTCCTCTTCATTAATATGTTGTTGTACTTCATCGCATAGGCTCATCAGTTTGTTGAGCCACGTCGCACTGTTTGTATCCATGTTTTCAAGAACTTCTAGGGTTCTCGAGACTTGGTTATGCTCATTAACCGCAAGTTCAATTTTCTTTTCTACTTCTCCCTGTTGTCTCAGCTGTGTGTAGAACACCGCTTCCTCAGCTTCACTGTGTGACGTAAGTGCAGTTTTAATTTTCGTAAAAATCTTGTCCCGAGACTCGCCGTTCATATGTGGTGGTTGCTTAAGTTCATCGAACAATTCCTTGACTTCCTGATGATCGTTCTTTAAGGCGTTGTAAATATTCATTTGTTCCCCCGTAAAGTAAAGTAACAGAGAGACACCAACGTATCAGATCGTGTGGTCTTCAAATTGATACATGTTTTATTTGCTTTTAGGCAATTCAATGTTTGCAAGTGAAGAATTATCTGGGCGATGATTCAATGTTCCTAATACTGAAAAACTTCCGTCAGTTTCGAGTACCACAGCAGTTACTCCTTCCAGAGATAGATGCCCGCTCTCTCGAATGATTGCCCGTACCTCTTCTTCGGTCACTCGCTCTCGTTGCATGGCCTTTTTTAAAAAGTGTTGCTTGTGGTAAATGAGCGTCGGATCGGATTTAATCAAATGTTGAAATGTTGATGAGCGAACCGACAGAGAGGTGATGACAAATTGACTGAGAATCAGTACACAGAACGCTGCAATACCCTCAGTCAAAGCCACATCTTTGTTCAAGATCATACTCGCCAGAGTAGAACCCAGTGCGACGGTTACCAGAAAGTCAAAGGTATTCAATTTGGACAGAGTTCGTTTTCCCGAAAGCCGCAAGAGAATGATAGCAGACAGATATGCGAGAATTCCCACCACAAAGACTCGTCCGAGTTCTGGCCAATTATCAAAAAACATCTTTACTCTTTTTCCTATGTGTATAGATCTTAGAATGGAATACGTTGCAAACTTTCACATGACGACGAAGCTTGCTCCATCAACCATCGACGCCACGAGAGCCGTTCGCCGAAATCTTCTTTAGCGGCGCTGAACGGTGCGTGGTTCAATGTTGTCACACATGCCACGCTGCGGACGGTGTTGCCCAACACAACTGGCACGAGAAAGTCAAAGACAATAGCTGCTGAAGCTTGCTCTGCACGAGGAGGTTGAGTGCTAACGCGATTCCCCATACTCTAAAAAGGTCTGCAGCCTGGCGAACCGGGTAAAGGTCAATATGACTGGGGTCAACGTGTTTTCGGTATAGAGTGGATAACGACCTAATATCACGATAATAAAGCCGATGGGATAGAGTAGATGGCCCAGCAATCCGTAGGCGCTACCATTGGGTAAGGCCGTTGTCACAACAGCTTGAGCTAGAAAGGAAATGCCGATCATGAGTCCTGCCGCAAAGCCCCCACACAAATGTGTGAATGGGTTGGAGTAACGTATGGTGTGCTGTTGCTTAGACTTTGAGGAAAATCTCGTTGGTGTCGAAATAATCCTCAACGGCTTCGCCCTTAGCAGAAGCCTATGCTGAGGGATTGGTTAAGGTTTCTTGCTTAGGTTTATCCAGATCATCCGTGGGAATCTTCCTCCCCGAAAGTCCAATATTTAATGATATTTATTTATTTTCATTGATTAATGTGCATATCTTTATCGAGTAGAATAAGCTATGAAAAAAATCTGAAAAGTTTCTTTTTTAGATAAGGACCTTGGGTGCATAGTTTCCTACAGTAAATTGCTTAACAAGGAACGGCTAAGTGTCTAGAAGACTATTCCGCAATGACCCCGAGGACACCAACACTGCACCTGTACCTGTTGGCCACTGCCATGATCATAAAGATCAACAACGCACAGACATTTAGAAACAACTTACTTTCCGCATGAGTACGTACAGCTATCGAGCCGGCTCGGCTGTTGGAGGTTGTGTCGAAGATCCTTTGGCCCGGGCTGGTGTCCCGCTCATGAATTTATTGCAGCCACTATCGCCAGAAACTCGTAATAAAAAAGGTTGAAGCGTTTCATCAATACAGAGGCCTAGTGTCTTATCCTTGATTTCCGCTTCTGGATCGATTTGCCACCATTTGCAGCTTTTACATAAACCCCATTCTGTTCCCATTGTCGCTTCCTCCTGCACAGTCCTGTGAATGTTTGATTGTTGAAGATCTGCAAAACTAAAACGAATGCCACAACACGGAGCGACCCCCTCTCGGTCTATGTTTTCATGGCTTTCTGATTCTTAGCTTGTTCAAATTCTTGAGCCATGTCCTCGGCTTGCTGCTCGGAAAAAATGCCCCTGGCTTTTTGGAAAATTTCCTCTTCTTCTTCCTTGATGTGATGCTGAACGTCTTCCTGTAGTTGAGTCACCTTCTTGAGCCATTGCTCATTATCTTTATCCATATCCTCCAGCTCTGTAAGTGTTTTCGCTACTTTGTCATGCTCTTTATTTGCATGCTGGATTTTTTCCTTTGTCTCTTCATTCTTCTTCAGTGGTGAATAAAATACCTCTTCCTCTGCTTCGCTATGAGCTTCGAGTGCGGCTTTTAATTCTGTGAAAAGTTTCTCGCGTGCATTGCCATTCTTGCCTTTGGTCTGTTCGAGGTCGGCAAATAATTTTTTGGCTTCCTGATGATCATTTTTCAGCGCTTGATAGATAGTCATGAGCTCCTCCTTGAAATATGAAATTGTATATGATGATCGATTGCGCGACATACATATTTTCGCAATCACGCTCTATTACATCACGATCTTCTCCTCACAGGAAGAGACAAAAGTAATGGCGAAGCAGCTGATTTGTATCATTCAGTTCAGTGAGTTTGTCGTGCATCATCATGTTTTGGTTGTGGTGAAAAACATTAAGCAGTCACTTGAAAAAAAGAATATTAGATGCCGGCGCTGACTCGTTTATCGTTCAATGCTATTGGACATGATCTTGGAATGTTGCTTCATGTTCCGGGCGCTATGGCTCTCTTCAGCATTCTTATCGTCGTGGGATCAGGAGAATGGTATGCCTTGCCAGGGTTTATTATTACAGCTCTACTAGGTCTTGGCGGGGGCCAGCTTTTGTATCGATGCTGTGCGAGAGGCGGACCAACCCAATCCCCTCAGTCAATGATTGTTGTGGCTTTAAGCTGGCTTTTTATTGCCATGATAGGCTCGATTCCATTTATTACGGCTGCCTATCTTGGAACGGAATCCAGCGAAGCAGTTCGTGCTTTTAGGCATCCGTTGAATGCTTTCTTTGAGTCAATGTCGGGTTTCACTAGTACAGGTCTCACCATGACTCAAGATCCAAGTATTCTACCGGTGACTCTACAATGGTGGAGAAGCTTCACGGAATGGATTGGCGGAGTCGGTGTGATGGTCTTGACATTGGCATTGATTGAACCCACGGAAGATAACTACGCGTTATACTCTGCTGAAACACGCTCTTCCCAGTTAGGCGACAGTATCACAGAGGCAACCCGTCGAATTTGGATGATTTTTCTGGGATACTCGATATTTGCCATAAGCATATTTTATTTCGCGGACATGCCAATGTGGGAAGCCGTCAATCATGGTATGACGGGTATTGCCACTGGAGGCTTTACGATCACCTCAGAAAGTTTTAATAGTTATGATGTCAACATTAAATCTGCAGCCATCATTATTATGATACTTGGGGCCGTCAGCTTTCCCATTCATCACGCATTCCTCATACGAGGCGATCTCCGATTTATCATTCGGCAGTCGCAATTCCACACTTTTTTGATGTTGTTTTTGTTCGGGCTGCTTGTATTACTGCTGATGTATTCAACACAAGATTCCCGCGTACTATTTATTGACCAGTTATTTCAATGGGCTTCTGCCATGGGAACCTGCGGATTCAGTTCTGTCAAAATTGCCACGTGGGCCCAATCAGTCTTATTCATTCTAATGATTGGGATGTTTATTGGCGGTATGGCCGGGTCAACTACTGGTGGACTCAAGGTTAAACGAATCACCTGGTTGAGTAAGTCTTTCGTGTGGAGGCTCCAGAGTTTCTGGCTGGAGAATCGTCAATCGACACGTTATAGGTATAACGGAAAAGACATGGATGAGGCTTCAGCTATGCGATACGTGGGAACGGCTGCTCTATATGCATTCCTCTATATCGTGACCTTAGCTACAGGTACATTGGTTCTCTTTATTGCGCTCGGTAATCAATATAACTTGTACGAGATTCTCTTTGAGGCTATGTCGGCCTTAGGTAGTGTGGGATTAAGCGTTGGAGTGACGAGCACTGATTTACCCCAGTCAGCGAAATTGACGTTAATAGGACTGATGTGGATGGGCCGGCTCGAAATTATTGCAGTTCTTGTTTTAATATCCAGTTCGTTCATGTGTCTACTCAACAGACGGTAGTGATAAGTCCTCTAATTTCTCTCTCACGCGTTCCTCGTGCCTAAGTGTGAAAAAACGGTTCCCTCGTATGGACAACGACGAAGCGAAAGAATGGTGCTCACGGTTTAACTCTGTCGGTGTGATGTTTATCACCATTACGGTGGGGTTAATTGGACCGTTGAACTACGATCAGTGGGCAGCAGCTTTTCTACTGGTATTTGTGTGTGGGCAACTGTTTTCTATTAAAGAAATTTACAATCCATTTCAATCCGATAGTATGACCCTGCAAACTAGTCAAATATTGCATTATGGCTTGCCGTACCTTCTAGGTCTCTTGGCCATTGTTTAGGGCATCATCGCCTCGTTAAGTTGTCAATTCCAATGGATTTAGGGATTGCGGTAATCCAAGGGAAAGGATCACTCACTTTCTTCAGATTCGTTCTCAACATCGGTATGAAGAGATTCCTTACCGACACTGAGGCTGAAGAAGATCCCGATGTGAGAAAGCTGTGCTCCACAGGTTGACATGAGATAGCTGTGCCCAGGCTTGCTAAAGTTTGGCAGGACGGGTAAAGATTCTCTTAAGGCTTTGACGATATTACTGGTTTCCTCGTTTGCTCGTGGAATCTCTATCATTCAAGAGCATTTGCTGGCTAAACGATCAACGAATTTTGGCATTTTGACAGCATGATGTTACTTTTTTATTCTCGGAGTTTTCGATGTGTTACGTGGTATCTTGAATGTTGAGCAGAGAAAGGCGGGTAAGATGATCACAGAGCAGATCAATGTATAGAAGACGCCAATAATCAAGAATTGTCCCATACTGGCCATGCCAAGGTGAGAAGAAAAGGCCAGACCACTAAAGCTCATGATGGTCGTGAGGCAAGAAAGAATCACGCCTCGAATGGTACTCGTTTGAAATAATGCTTCGCCTGAGCGTAAAAAACAGCGTACACGATGGACGATATGGATTCCATTGTCGGCACCAAGTCCAAACAATAAGGGGAGAGCAATGACATTCGCAAAGTTGAACGACAGATCTAAAACGACTGATGTCGCAGCTGTCAGCATACCAGCCATGAACAATGGGATCATCACCAGAAGAGCGTCTTTAAAATTGCGGAACACCATAAGTAAGAGGAAGAAAATAGCCCCAATGGCTAAAAGAAATGCTTCCTGAAAGGCCCCTATCACCGCATCTCCACCATCCGTGTAGACCATGGGCAGATCGGTCACCTGAAGAGAGACACGACGTACGTCGTCCACAAAATTTTGTAAATTGTCGTTCAGGCTGAGGTCTTCCTGAGGGAACACTTGCACTCGATAGATCCCTTCTTCGCTGACCCATCGTTCCTGCAGGCTCTTGGGTAGACGATTTAATGTGACGAGACCGAATGAACTGATCTGTTGTTGTTTGGACGGTGCTATAAAAAAATCTTCGAACAGACGTTGATCCAGTTGCTCGAGAAGTTGTCTCTGTGCATCAGACTCTAATGTCGAGAGATGGGTTGAAAAGACATGCAATTGCTCTTTTAAATGAACAGCCAGGTCTTGGTTATGCCGAATGGCTTCCTTGCTGCCTATGTGGTCCAATGTTGCAATGACGGCATCTAAGTCTGGGGGTTGAAATGGCTCTGATGCCGGCGGTGAACCTGAAGATTGATGATTTTGCGGGAGAGACGCTGCGATCTTTTCAATATACGGAAATTTTCCGAACTGTTCGCTTGGTATAAAGTTATGAATGGTGCGAACGCTTTTCACGGAATTCAATTGCTTGAGACGAGAAACGTAGTCTTGCGCGATGGCTTCATTCAATGCAAGGATGGAGAGGGTGAGAGGGCTGGCCGATTCCGAATGGAGGAGATCGTTAAAGGTTGTGACGGATTCGCTGTGAGGATTGCGGAGATTGTGAGGATTACGATCAAACGTTGTATAAGGCAATAGCGTGATGGTGACAAGCACAAGCCCGGCTGCTCCCCAACGAACGGCTCGTCCCTGAAAGGCTGATAAATGATGAATAGGGCTGAAATGCCGAGTGAGTTTTTCGAGAGGTCGATCGGCGGTCTGTGGCAGTGGGATGAGGTTGAGCAGGGCAGGCAACACAATAAGGCTGACGAACATGCCAATGAACATGCTTGTGCCAGATATGAGACCCAATTCAGCCATTCCGTCGTAATCGGTTGGTAAGAAGGAATAAAATCCAATGGCGGTGGTCACGGCACACAGAGCAATGGATGGTCCGACGTCGAGCATGCTGCCTCGCAGTGCGTGTGTGATTGGTGCACCAGCTATGAGACGTTCTTGATATCGCAGGCAAAGATGAATGATGTAATCGACTCCCAGGCCAACAAATAAGACGGCGAAGGTTATCGAGATCATATTTAAGTAACCAACGGCCAGTGTGGCATATCCCGCTGTCAGTGCTAAGCCGATTCCTAGCGTCAAGAGTGTTGCCATCACAAGTCGTACTGATCGTAGTCCGAGCAATAAAATGATGCTGATCATGATCAGAGCCAGGATTGACGCGATACCTGCACTTTGGCTGACGGATATGAGTTCGTCATGGGCCAGTGCGACTTCACCCGTGACTCGGATTCGAACATCAGAAGTCGAAAATTGTTCGAGATCTTTGATGATGTGATGAATCGCATCGAGAGCAGCCTTAGCCGGGAATAAGCTTTGATAATCAAGCGTGGGTTGCACCATGATGAGCTTGGTGATCGGTTGCTGAGGTGCGAGGTGGTTCATGAGCACATGTGGCCATGAAACGGCGTAGGGATACCCGGCCATGGTTGCCTTGATCGCCTGCGAGATTCGAACGAACAGTTCGGGTAGTATCGGATCTTCAGAAGAGGTTTGTGTATTCAGTCGCTTATTTAATAATGCCAAGAGTCCAGAGAAGCTTGGATTTTGGGATAATTCCTCGATCATGGGCTGGATATTCGCCAAGGATGATGTAAAGACTTTTAATTCTTCGATGTCGAGATACAGCAGTGCATGATTGTCCCAATAGGGATCTCCATCGGGCACATAGACAGACTGAATCAAGTTCTTTTGATTGTTAAGCCGTTGTTCTATCGTTGAGACGACCGTCTGCGCCATCTCCGGCGTGTTGGCCTCGACGACCAAAAGAACTGAATTGGATAATTGTGGAAAGGTTTTCCGAAATAGCTCTTCAGCCTGTCGATACGGCAAGTTTGCCGAAAGCATTTGCGACATATCCGTATTCAAGCTCAATGTCGTGATTGCATAAAAAGCCGAGACGATGCTTGCCAAGAGAGCGAGAACTACAACTAGTCGAGAATAGCGTAAAGTCCATCCAGCGAGGGTCTCAATAATGATCCGACAGAACTTGTTTATTTTATTTTCCATATCTAGCTAATGTATCCGGATGACTTGGTAGGCGTGTCTGATATCGCTCGCCTGATCTGGGAACGGTACAAGGAGGGCAAGCTGTGTGGTCGGAATGAAGCAGTGTAATCGTGCGGGAACGCAAGAAGTATTTCGTTAATAGCCTAAGATTAATCTTAAGCGGAATTATGTTAAATCAATGAGTTATGTGAAACATATGCTGCCAATAGTTTCAAGACAGATGCTGACTGAGAAAAGTATCTTACCAGTGATGACCTTCATTTTTACACTCCCTCTGTAAGTTTCATTAATCCGTGGCACGGGCATCGTTTGCTCATCAGTTTAGCGTTGCTCCTTATTTATCCCAACTTAACCTCGTTCCAGCTAGTCATACAGTGATCTGTGAGGAGATGTAAGTTTTAGGGGGCTGGTGAGTTGAGATGTCGAGTTGGAGGACAACGGAGATCTTAAAATCTTTAGATTTAAACGCTGTCACTGAGAGTTTGTAAAAACGTTTAGAAAGATTTGCCATTCAGGTTCAAGTGTGGACTTCTTCCATCGTCTTTCCTGACTTTTGTACATGCAGAACAGCGTGCTTGTCTTGCTAGAGTTTAACGTGTGCTGATCCTTTACTCCGTACCATTTGATTTGTCTACGTGATGCCAATATCAGCATTCAGAGAGTTTCTCACTCATCAATCTTAAACGAAAGGTGCCCATCATGAAACATGGTTTATCTCAAATTCTCGCGCTAGCAGTTTGTGGATTGTTTATTGCCTCAGGATCTGTTGTACAAATAGCATCCGCCATGGAGAAGCCGGTCGGTTCCTCTGCTGAACCAAATTTAGGAAGTATGTCTGACGTCACTCAAGATCCTAGTGCAAGCGGCGGAACCCAATGGAGTGATCAACTCAAACGAGAGCATGACGAAGCCCAAAAAGGTATGGAACAGGCTCAAAAGGAACGCGATCAGGCCAAACAAGAACGCGATCAGGCTATGAAAGCAAGCGAACAGGGCAGCCAAGGTAATTCCGGTCAGCAGAACATTCAGGCCCAAAGTGGTACTTCAAGTGACGGACAACACAATCAAATGATCCAGGAACGCGATCAGTATTTAAAAGAACGGGATGCTCTCCAAAAGGAAACAGCAAATCTCCGTCAAGAGCGTGATCGTGCGATGAATGCAATCTCTGGCGGTTCAGCGCGTGATGCGGTCGATTCAGGTATGCCGGTCAAACAGCGCCAGTAACGGAGATCGGAAATTTGACAATTCGATGTACGTGAAGCATCAGTGAAAAGTTAGCCCCCATCGCCAAGTGGGGGCTAGTAAACGATTTGTAAAAGGGGGTCTCTATGTTGACTATGCGAATGAAATCAGTCGGTATTTTTATCAATGCACTGGCTATCACTTACTTCGTAATATCTCTGTTCTCTCTGAGTATCGCATCTAATGGCAGCGGGGAGGGCCCATCTTCTTCTGAAGGCGCTGAGTCGAAGAAGCTCGACGATGATCAACACAGCAATCACCACACCCTTATTCCTAATCATCGAATCATTACCGGAAGGGTTGAAGGTATAACGGAGGATCATGCCAAAGTGAACTCTGGTGATACGGGGGAAATAAGTCCACGGTATTTGTCACTGGAGCGTGCAAAAGAAAAAGGGTTTACTCTCAAGGATAATGATGAAGTTCAAATAATTGTGAACGCGAAAAACCATGTCGTGGATTATCATCTCATGGGAAAAGAAGTGGAGGGTCAACATAAATTGATCAAGGGTTTTCTCGCTCAATCATTGCCCGTTGGTCAAGCGCACGCGATGATCAAAATGCCAGACGGGAAAGTAGAGACATTTCCTGTCCGTCCGCTTGCTCGAAGTGAGGTGGCCGCTATTCCATTTGACACCGAGGGGCTGTTCTTACTTGATGAAAGCAATAAAATCGCAAGTGCCACACTGTCGAAAGATATTGAAGCTGAACGTGACTGGGCACGTAGCGCCAAAATTAGTGCTTATCGTCAAGTGAAGGGTGTTGTTCAGGAAAAACCAAGTGAAAAAACGTTAACAATTAAAAAGCAAGAGGAAACCATCTCGCTGCCCGTATGGGATTTCGTCAAAGATGAGTTACAGCAGCTCACGAAAGGGGCGGAGGTGACCTTATTGGTTGATCGTAACGATAAAGTGGTTAATATTTCTTATCCAACAAAAGAGCTGGATTAAATTTGCAGGAAGAACCCTTTCTGCACAGTTAAGGTAATTGCGAATCTTCTCTCGACGTCTCTGGCCCAGCGTCGAGAGAATAGTCTGAGATTTGTTCGTCCCCTATCCGTAGCTGTTTGATTCGGTTCTCATCTGAAGTGTTTTTATCAGTCATTATCGTCAAATGTATGTCGTCTTTTGTAATGCCACGACGTTATTTTATTTGAAGATTGTTCGTGACGGTCTGTTCTATCTCACATTTTGCGCTGCTTCTGTCGTTGGTTTTTGTTGAACCGCAGTTTTAACGAAACCTCCCAAGGTTACGACTTTGTTGCTGGCGGCGATGTTGATGGCGGCGACATTGAGCATGGGCTCCTGTGCTATGGCAACGTTTACCGCAACCGAAATCCTCTCATTTTTATCCGAACCTTTGTGTTCTTGTTCAACGTGATTCCATTATCCTAATGGGATCATGGTTGTCAGGATGATGAAGCCTAAGGTAGGTCGTTTCTACCATTGGTTGAACGAAGTTCCTTCGGAATTTCCGATCTGTCTGGTACCTGGCAGGAAAAATACTCAAGAATTCTTGTTTCGACTCCAATGTCAGGGAGGAGTCGTAGTTCAACGGTAGGTGAGAGGTTTTTCTAACAAAATGAACCATGATAATGAAAAAACTCGAACCTCTCCTATGAGAATAATTATCGGTTTGCTTACTGGGCTGGTTCTTGTGGTAGCCCTTTGTGGAGCCACAGTGACACTCATACTGAATTCTCAATGGTTTCAGAATTTTGCCGAAGTCAAATTATCAGAAATCATTGGTCAGAACGTAACAATCGATTCCATAACGCTTGACCCAGGAGCCATCACCCGCATACGCGTGGAACAGGCATTGGTAGCCAATCCATCTTGGGCCTCAACCCCCTTTCTGGCTTCTGTGGATGTCTTGACCATAGGCATTGATGTGTTTGAACTACTCGGTGGTGATTTGGTTCTCGCCGATGTGCAGTTGATCAAACCCGTGGTTCACTTGGAAATGTCGGCGCAAGATAGAGCCAATTGGCAATTGGAGGAACAACCCCCACCTCCACAGAATAATCAAGACTCTGCAGGTCAAGACGAAGATGAGGATGGTGTGACAAATGTGCCGCGTATTGAGTCACTATTGGTGGATAATGGGCTTCTCACCTATGTCGACACAAGAGAGGAGACGTCGCTAAAACTCTCATTTAAATCTCTCAATCAAAATCTCTCTCCTGAGCAAGGACGAATGATTGCCAATGGCGGAGGACAACTCTTGGGACAACCGCTGGAGATGAGCCTGTCTGCAGGTCCGGCTCCGGTGGTGACAAAAAACAATACGAATAACTATCCGTTGAAACTACAGCTCAGCTCCGGTGAGACATCTTTGCTCATGGAAGGAACGGTTGATGCTCCAATTTCGCCAGAGACGGCCAATTTGCACTTTCACTTGGACGGTGAAAACCTCTCACGTTGGAATGACGCATTGGACATGCAATTGCCCGCACTACCGATGTATCAGGTTGCCGGGCATGTCGGGCTAGAAGATGGTGTTTGGTCAATTGATGAACTGAACGCAACGGTGGTGGACAGCGACCTCACTGGGACGCTGAGAGTCATATCGGATGCTGATCCACTACGTGTGGAAGGAAACTTTTCTTCTGAACACGTAGACATCGCACAGCTTCAAGGATTTATGCCTGACCAAGAAGATTCCGAGCCAGTGAGCAAGCAGGTGGCGAACCTTTTGGCGTTTCTCGCGAATGCATCTATGCAAACAAAATTCAAGTATAGAGCTGATCTGCTGAAAACCCAGGAAACACCTATAATGGACGCCGAAGTCGTAATGAGCCTCGAGAATCATGCGTTAACAGTTGAGACCTTATCCGGTACGATAGACGAGAACCATGGCAAAGTCGAAGGATACATATCTGCTAATTCTGACTTAACGGGTGGGCGCATACAGCTCAAAATTGAGACAGCTCCGACTATTGGGACGGCGAAAGACTCTGAGATGAAAGACGCTTTGCCTGCACCCACATTCCCGATGTTTCCTGGGAATCTAAGCATAGCATTGGCAATGAATGTTGCAACAAAACGTGTCCCAGTCAATAAAAACCAAGCTTCCATCGATGATGAGGAAAATTCAGTTGCTCGCATAGAACTAGACTCGGTTGCCGTCGAGGAGTTTCATGTGACGTTTATGGATTCTTCCTCGAACACCAAAGTCAATGCACGTCTCAAGGAAGAAGTGGCTGATAAGGCCATAGTTATTAACGCCGATGGGGAGTATAAAGATGAACAGATAGCGTTTTCCTTAACGATTCCAGAGCTGACATCGTTAATGAACATGAATGCTGACAAATCCCTCGAACGTCTGGCGTTTGACCTCAAACTGGCTGACGCCGTGGCTTTCGTGACAGCGTCAGTCGTTCCCACCTGGCCAGTGACAGAAATGGATATGCGTTTTCAGGTGAGCAGTGATACGCCCACATCCATTGCAGCTCTATTTGGGATCGAGGTGCCGACGTTAGGCAAACTGGCGATACGTGGCTCACTCAGCAAGCAACATGATCACTGGAAACTCGATAAGTTTGTCAGTCAGGTTGGGCAAAGCAATTTGAATATGGTGGGAATAATCAATACGGCTGACGAACTACGCCTGAAGGCGACGCTGAAGTCCAACTTACTGGATGTGGCCGCGTGGATACCACAGACGTCTACTAAGGGCCAATCGTCTAAATCAACAACATCTGACGGTTCCTCTGCGAAGTCCGATTCTTCTAAACATATGTCGATCGAAACAACCACCCCACCTTGGTTGACACATATGACTGGTCAATTGAGTCTTGATGTGCAACGTCTTGTATTACCTGGAGCAACCCTGAACGATGTTTCAGCTAAGGCCACGATAGACCAGGGCCGACTTCGCGTCGTTCCGCTATCCATTGCACTTGGAGGAGGAACGATCAAGACACGAGTGAATCTGAATGTTAACACCTCTGCTCCAACAGGAACCCTGCGTACTGAAATTCAGGGCGTGGATCTCGGTGAAGCTCTAACGGCTTTTGGTAAGGAACCCTCTGCGCTGGGAGTCGTTGATGGACGAATAGGGTTGAAGCTTCCGGATGTCAGGCACAAAAACATCAAGAACATTTCAAACACTGATGCTCTGCTTGACCGATTGGAAATAGAGGAAGTCCGTCTGCAGTATGACGATCCTGATCTACAGGCTAAGACAGACTTACGCCTGAAGGCGGATAGTTTCAAATCAGATATTCGTATTGAAGGAAAAGTGGAGTATCAGGGAATACCAGTGGATGTCTCCCTTAAAGGCGGCACGATTCGTCAAGCTATTCAGGATTATCGTTCATTACCAGTGAATGCATCCTTCCAAATAAAAAAAACTACACTTGATATCGAAAGCCATGTTGATCGGTTATTTCCGCTTGAGAGTTTGTCCACCTCTCTACGCTTGGCGGGTCCAGATTTGTTTCGTTTTGGAAAATCGATCAAAATTCCTCTGCCTCACTTACCTCCCTATGACTTACATGCCAATTTGGAAAGAAAACAGCTTAAGAATGGAACGCAAGTTTTTATCTTTACTAATCTCGACGGGACCATAGGGGATAGCGACGTAGCCGGCAAACTGCGTGTGACCACGGGTGGCGAGCGGCCGATGATCTTTACACGTTTGCATTCCCGTAAGCTTGATTTAGATGACTTAGCCGGTTTAACCGGTGCTCCACCTGATCCAGAGGAGACCGCTTCTGAGAAGCAAAAGGCACAAGCAGAAAAATTCGATGATCGAGAAAGGCTGTTGCCTGCCAAACCCATTGATTTTACTCAACTCCAAAAGGTGGACGCGGATGTCGACTATCGTGCCAAAAATGTTCAGGCGCCAGACCTTCCGCTAGACGATTTTGTGCTCACCATGACACTTCAAAATGGCCACATGCAGATGAATCGATTAGATTTTGGCGTAGCGAAGGGCACTGCAGCGATGGAGCTTGAAGTCAATGCGCGCCAAATACCTGTAAAGGCTAAATTGAAAACGGACTTTGATCAAGTGAACTTGAGTAAGCTATTCACTGCTTCTGAAATGACCGATGATGCATTTGGGAACATTGGAGGGAAGGGGACTCTGTGGATGCGCGGGACATCGTTAGCAGATTGGTTTGCCTCAGCAGATGGAGGTCTGTACCTCACGATGACAGGAGGAAAAATGGATGCCCTCTTGATTGAGTTAGCAGGATTGGATTTTACCGAGTCAGCGACGGTATTTCTCGGTACAGATACGGGGGTGCCGATTGATTGTGCCTACACAGACCTTCAGACTCGCAGCGGTATCGTCACCATCCAACCGTTCCTGTTCGATACGTCGGATACGAAATTCAAAGGTCATGGGAAAATTGATCTTCGTCAAGAAAAGATGGATTTGACCGTCGAGCCTTTTCCAAAAGACTTTACTTTCTTAAGCTCACGAGGGCCCTTACACGTTGCCGGCACGTTTAAAAATCCAAATTTCAGTGTTGATCCAAGCATTCCGTCTCCTGAATTTGGAACTGCGGACAATAACGCGCGTTGTGACGGCATGATCGAAGACCTGAGAAAGGCGCGAAAGAGGGACATGGATGAACGGAAACGAGAATTTGAAACAGTGAAGTGATTCATCGAATAGATCCAAACCTTCTTCTAGCTTGCTGGTTTCAACGTTCTCAAGCTTAACGTCAATACTTGGTGAATCAATAGACTAGAAAGTTGGTCCAAGAGAATTATTTGGCTAAGGGTGTTCGAAGAATTATGTAGTAAACAGTTTTTCACCTTTACATGAAGAGTTGTGCAAGGATTTACCGTAGACTATTTAGGCGTCGTTATTGTGGATGAGTGTTGTGACCTAGACACTTATGTTGAAGAATTCAGTGATTTGTATACTTCTCCACGAGAGCTAAAGAAAATATAGTAAAGTAGGTATTTAAAATGGACACATTTTTCTTCCTCTTTAAACGGAGGTTAATAATGAAGAGACTACACTCAGGTATCTCAACAGCCACACTTCTCGGAGTGTTTATAATGATGGTGGGCGCACCAGGACTTGCTCAAAGCCAAGATTACTATGGTGCCAAACCGTATGTGAGTCCGTATTATGATCCCTTGTTTCCGGAGGACAATGATTATGAGCCTGAGGATGAAGTTCTCACTGATTCTAAGCTACGGGCCCTCATCATCACAGATTTGGGGATAAGTCCATTTGTCAATAGAGATGACATTTATGTTTCGGTCAAAAATGGAATTGCGACGCTTTCCGGTGACGTAGATGATCGTAGTGAGATGATCGATGCAGTGGAAATTGCTTATGATGCAGGGGCATGGAGAGTTCAGAATAAGTTGCATCGGAGAGAAGTCAGCGATCGTCCATGGGCTGAACTGAGTGACAGAGAATTAGCACGTGAGATCGAGCGAGAACTCTCACTCAGTCCGTTTGTCAATTCAGCCTATATTACAGTGCATGTACGAGAGGGAGTAGCCACGCTTTATGGTGGTGTCGAAAATACAGGGGAAATTGCCGACGCTGTAGAAAATGCCTATGAGGCTGGCGCGAAACGAGTCAAAAGTAGATTGTGGGTTGATCATGAGCTCTCGTGACCAGCTATTAATTGGACGATTATGATACCGTTAATTGCTTATGAAGTCGGTGTCGCAAAAAGGATAGTGTATAGGGGAGAGAGGATATCAATTAATGGTTTTTCTATCGATATAGATAATGGCCGGTGTGGAAGCCATTGGGTGCCATCCGACTTTTGATGCAACCCGTCGACTACGGCCGAGACTCATGGGCAAAGATACTAAGGACGTGTACCATGAACAGCAACCTTAACAACGTTCGGACTTATTGTGGACTATTTTCGCTCGTACTTTTAATCGTTCTCGGGTTTGTATCATGTCAAGAGGAAAAAGAACCTCTTAATGAAATCATATTAACTCCGACCACGACATCTCCATCGTCTACGCCAAACATCATTTCAACGAGCCCGACTGAACCAGAGATTGCCATTGTCGACCCGGGTGGTCCTGTTCTCCAAGGCGAAGTCGTTTCCATAAATGACAAGACATACATCATTAAAGACAATGACTCGGATGAAGAGGAGATTTACTCTATCGAGGCCACCCCATCAATTCTTGTAGACGAAGCTCTGATTGTAGGAGACAGAGTTGAAGTTCGTTTTTCTGAAGATCGTATTCCAATCGCCATTCGAAAGGTGTTGAGCATTGAGATGGGTGATAAAAGCTCAGCAGAAAATGTGACCATACATGGGAATTAAGGCCGCATTGATAAATGGCATGGCGTGTACGTAAGCAAAACGAGCACGGGCGATAAAAAGGAACTGACGACCAAATCACATACACTCATAGATGAGTCACTTTGGGTTGGGGATCAAGTAGAAGTGCAAACCTCCATGGATAGCCACCAGCAAGCCATAAGAATCAGAAAAGCGAGAGGGGTCTCATAATAATTATTCGTCCCTCTGTCGAATCCAAGTTTTGTTTGACAATTCGTAAGTCAGCGAGAGTTTTTCTGTTCATGGTTTCATCAAATAATCTATGGCTTTGGATCATCTATCCACGCCGCATTCGTATGCGGCGTTCTCGGCTGTGTGTTTGGGCTTGCAGGAGTGGGCAGTGCCAGTTGAATATCACAGATCTACCCTTTCTCTCTTGAAAGGATACATATCGTCGATTTTTACGACGGGACAGCAATCTGTTTTATCTCTCAAGATCAATTATTGCGAATCCTTTTGCTCTTTAAAAGCTGAATTTAAATGGAGATATGCGCCTCTTATTAATGTTTTGGCCGCGCCTAATTTGTCTTGATTAATGTGAGCGATCGCGTCATTCAATTCAGAGATGCTCTCGCTTAGTGGTTCAGAGTCAATTCCTTCTTGTTGGGCGAGAGACGCATAGTCTTTAGCTTTTTCTGAGTTTTTTAGGAATAAATTCTTTCTTTCTTCTTCTGCAAAGCTTTCGGCAAGCTTCGCATGATGAACGGCTTCTTGAAGATAACGGGATTTATCGTGAAGAGTGGGAAGAATCTCATCATACGCCATGTCTAAGTTGGCCATGACCGCGTCGACTTCGGTCTTATCTCTCAACCAGTCTTTTGGGTCTACCGAGTCAAAGTTCTTATATACACGTTGAGCATGTTCCAGCTCTTTATTGAGTTTCATCATTTTTCTTTTTAGTGTTTCCTGATTTTCTTTGGACCTTGTATCAATCCTGCTCTCTATATCTTGCAAAAGATTCTGAGCTTTTTTCAGTTGCTGTTCAACGTCTTCTTTATATTGTTGAAGCTTGTCCTGTGATGTGAGCGTTGTAAGAATGAGAAATGAACTATGATTGTTGATTGTGTGAGGTGATGCTCCAAGCGCTAAGCCAGAGAAGGAAAATGATAGAGTCAACATACTCACAATCATGATGCTTCTGTGAGAAATAGTGAAATCCTTCATGAACATGCCTCCTATATATTTACATTACGTGTGAAATGAATTCGAACTCTGTCTATATGTACCTGCTTCAAACAGAAGTTTCTCTTAAAACGAGTTAATTCGTGGGATGATCGAGAGACTTAGTCTATTTTCATCCTGCCTATCGACTTCGTCCGCGCCGGGTTCCGTTATGACTTGTATTTATGCGATGGTCTTTGATAATTGCAACGTCTTTGGATCATCTTCTTGACTGCATAAGTTTTAAAATTTAACCCCACCCCAAGCAATATCTTCAAACTACAAATCCCATCGTGTAAAAATCTAAATGTCTAGTTGGAAAAGTTTTGGGAAGGCACCAATACTTATACGTACTAAGAAAGAAAACAGTCATTTCTTTCGAACGTAATATGCCTATTATGTTTTTTGATTATGTCAACGATTTATTGTGAGCGTGTTCAAGCCCTTCCTCAATCTTTTCTTTCGCTTCATTGCGTACCTTTTTTTCTGTATTTGGAAGGGGAGTTGAGTGATCCTCAAAAGACAAGACAGCAAAGATAGGATAGTGGTCTGATCCAAATGCTTCAAGGATCTGAAGTCGCTTGAATCCAATATGCTTCGTGTGGAAAATGTGATCCATGGGAAATCTGAGAAAAGGGAAGTGAGCCGGAAAGGTATTAAAAAACCCTCGGCCGATACGAGGGTCCACTAAGCCACTTTGTCTTAGAAACAGTCGAGTCGAGTGTGACCAGGCTACATCATTTAAATCGCCTGCGACAATTGCTGGTCTTTGCCGTTCTTTTATTCTGCGACCGACGATGAGGAGTTCAGCATCTCGCTCGTGAACATCTTGACCGATGCGAGGAGGACGAGGATGTAATCCATAAAAATCCACTGTTTCTCCTGAAAATATTCTGAGAGTGGTGTGTATCGAAGGGACATCATCTTCCACCAAAAATTTTATTTCACTGTCTATCAATAAAAAACGAGAGTACAAGAGTATGCCGTAGGTATTCTCGAGTGGCTGTTTGATGGTGTAATCGTATCTTGTTTCTAGCGGTTTCATGGCCTGTTCCCACCAATGATTCGCTTCTGTGAGCAAAATAAGATCAGGGTCTGACATTTCAATAAATTGCATGAGTTGGTGAGAGTTTCGATTGTCCATCAACACATTTGCTGAGAGAATACTGATGGTCCGTTCTGGATCGTCTTCTCTGCAAGGAGTACTTTCTTTATGCGAGAAGATAGTGTACGGATAAATTCGATATCCTTGGATCAGCAGGCTTCCCACGAGAAAAGGAATCATGGCTGTGCTGTAAAAAAGCGAGTGCTCCTGTAGATATAGAACAAGCCATGTGATTAAAATCATTACACCTAAAAAGGCAAACTGGGCACAAGGAAAGTCCAAAATCCTCACCCACCACATTCCTTCGCGACAGAACGGAAGAACCGTAACGATGATAATGAAAAGTCCACATACTGTAAGGATAAGATCAGGGTCCATGGTTCAATAAGAATCGAGGTATACGTATCGCAATCTAAAACATCGTCGATGCCATTACGCCAGAGAACAGTGCAAGTGATAATGTGCGAAAGACTATCGTTTTGCAATAATCCATACGGCGTGAACAATTCCAGGAATATATCCTAGTAAAGTTAACAGGATATTTAGCCAAAATTGTGCTCCAAAACCCACCTGAAGAAACACTCCAACAGGCGGTAATAAAATTGAGAGGAGCACACGAAGGACGTCCATGATTATTATCCTTTCTAATTTTCAGGAAATATGTGCAGACTTGGCTATCCACTCATCTGCTTTTTTTAAGAGTGGATCGTGAGCCAATCGCGCTTTCTGTCCTTTTTTTGAACTCTGCACTGGATATCCTATAAAGGATCATGATCAATATTTAATCTGCATGTACACACGACTGTCATGGATGCAATTAATTAATGAGCGACAAAAGCGGGTCTGAGATTGTGACGAGGGTAAGCCTACCACCCAGTAGAATGGTGTATGGGTGGTTCATGATGACACAGGAAATGCCATTGTGCTGAGAAGTGCATTTTCAGCTTGACGGGAATCCAATCGTGTATGTTGCACGATGATCGGAACATCGGAGGCGATAAGGCTGGCATAATCGGTATCGAGTGGAATCGGTTCGGGATCTTTGAGATCATTGAACCGCACATGTTGCGTGCGTCGTGCTGGCACGACGATGTGATAGGGTCCACCTGGTTCACGATCAGAGTAGTAAATCGTAATAGTGACCTGGGCATCTTGGTTTCCTGTATTAAGAATGCATGCTGTCTCATGACTCGTGAATTGAGGCTCAGGGCCATGTCCCCAACTAGGAATATAGCCTTCTGGTATAGCCCAGATATTAGCTCCATGTGGTTTGCTCATAGAATTTGTGCTCCAAAAACTTTCTCCAATTTTATTACCCAGTTATTGCATCCCCAAGGAGGAGAGAACTTAGAGGCCTTGATGATTCTTGAAATCATGGATCTATGTCAGATGCGAGTCTAAAAACGACGAGAAACATATTCTCTTGTCGCCTTCAGTGTTATAGTCAACCGGTCAGCAAAAACGATGAGAAATACTGTTCCACGCTTCTGGTGCTGAGCTACTTAAGAATATCCGATTCTGCTGATCCAATGCCCTATTAGCTGTCCGGCTTGGCCGTTGGTGTTTCAGCATACTTTATTGCCATTCGTTTATGCTCGCAGGGCATGAACCAGTTCTACACTCCACCTCCAGAAATCAACAGGTGTATAGACATCAGTGCTGATGGCCCCACTGTTGTTTAGTCGACTTGATAGTTCTATGCCACTAAATAGCTGCGCACGTTCAGAACGTTCCTTCTTGATGAGCACTTACAGGGCTATTACCCCAAGAAGCCACAAGACAACAATTAAACTCAATGGCACGCCGAGTAACCATAAAAGTATAGGCATAATAATCTCCTTTATAAAATTGGTTCGCTTTACTCTCGACACATGTCCGCATGTGCCGAGGGTTATCTCTTGGTACGTTGAATCATTATCGTAGCAAGTGAAAGTGAGTGTTCTCTATGGACAATTTACTTACTCGCTCTATCATTATGTCTAATTTGTCTGAGTCTCTCACACACGTCGTTTAAGCAGTTGTTTCATCCCTAAAAATGATTGTGTGTCGGGAATTATCTCCCAGGACAGAAGTCATTCAAATATTCCGGAAACATCTAGGGTAAGGTCTTGGTCCAAGATAAAGAACAGCTCCCTGCGTTACGGAACTAACAACAGAGATGTCATATTTATTTTTGAATTTCCACGGATGTGGTTGGACCTTCGAACCAATTGAGGTTGAATTCCACTCGTGCACCGACGACCAACGCGTTTTGAATGGCTGGATTGGTATCAGGATTAATAATGTATTGAATGTTAGGTTGGATAATCATTTCAGAGCGGACGTTGATCGCGTATGTCATTTCTACTGCTATTTCTGCAGTATCAACTGAGTTTTCAGATCTTTGCTGTGCTCTCTCGAAATGACTACTATTGAATGCGGCAGCGACACCCATCCCAATCTCGTCATTCTCACGATTGGGCAGGAGACCGCGGTAGACCATACCTCCGCCATAATACTGAGAGAAACGATTTACCCGAGGATCAGCAAAGCCGATTCGAGTAAATAGGGTGAGATTCTGTTCTCGATCCTGCGGTTCCCGATAAACGATTTTCTCAGCGAAACCATATACTCCGTAAGTCATATCCCGTTTCAGTGGTCTTCCCAAAAGGTCGACTTCACTGAGATCATTGAGGTCTGTGGTGTAACCCCATAGGCCAATAGCGTACTTTGCTTGGTAGACGATTGGAGCAGCCCGACCCACTCGTTGAAAGGTTAGACGAAATGGACGTTGCTTGAGGATTTTTTGTTGATCTCTTTTTTTTCTCTCTCGTTGATCATAGTAGGCAAGCTCTGTGGCTAAAAGTAGGCCGTCCTTTCTATCTAATTTGACTTGTGTCCCAGTGACGTCGTTGGGGGTTCCTGACACGCCATCAGCAAGAACGGCACGAATGATGACGTCATCGCTGAGAATCGCTTGTCCTCTGATCGCCAAGGATGTTGTTGGAAAGGTGGAGGGGCCGTTTATCCCACTTGTGGCGAATTCCGGACCTGTGCCAAATGAACCATTCAGAAATAGCTCCGAGGATGATCGAATAACATCAAATTCAGAAGTTACGTCGTACAACCCTGCCAATAATGAGAAGCGTTGTTGAAGGAAATTTTGTTGATACCAGGCTTCAAATAGTTTCCAGTCATTGGGAGCCGCGATGTTACTTACGGCCTGAATATCGCCAACGTTCTTACTGGGATCATTGCCATATAATCCCAAACCATACACAAAGAATGTGGCTTCATCCCAGTTCAAAAGTTTTTTGGCATCAATCACGAGTATTAAATCGAGGTCACCAATGAGTGCAGTGTTTCGATCAAGTCCTCCTGTCACATTGGCCATCACATCATTGGTATTGATGGTTTGAAAGATGACACCTTTTTCATTCATGTATGATTGAATAGCCCCCCAGTGATCAATGATAGAGGCCTCATCTGATTCGAGAGAGGCTTGAGATAATCCAGGGAAGAGACTGTTACAAACAGAAATGAACAGACAGGTGATGATGCAGGGTAGTGGATATCTTCTCAGTTTTTTAGTCCCTGACGGAACCGCTATGCAATCGAGAAAATACATCAGCTTTGGTGCCGAAGGACCATGCTTAACGTAGGTAAGCGCTCTGCAGGCAGAGTTACTTTTCCGAAGCGAGTAAATCTATTTCAGTATTTTTAGTCTGTTCTTTATCAGTCGAGATTTGTGCAATCATATGAAGATCTTTGGACACGTCGGCAATGGGCCTGGATGGATCAGTTTGTTGTGGGGCACTCTCCTTGCTTAGTTCTTGTGGGGGGCCATGGTCTGACATGGTCTGAGCATCGATATGAGAAAGTCCCTGTACTTTGAGACGGTAAATGGGTTCAGGCATCTCGTAATTTGCAAGATCAAAGGCCTCCTTCAGATTACGAATAGCCTCACTTTTCACTTTTAAAAAATCAAATTGATCTTGCGTCGTCCATGCCAATATTTTCAGCACCACATTGGAATCGCCGAGTTTTTCAACGAAGCAGCGAATGGGTGGATCTGCAATCACTCCAGGTGTTTGTCGTAATGTCTTAATAGCCAGTTGGCGAGCCGCTTCAATGTCGACAGCTGTATCAATTCCGACTTCGAAGGTGAATCGGCGTTTGGGATTGCGAGAGTAGTTGAGAAGAATGCCTTTGTAGACAGTTGCGTTAGGAATGCGTACATGATTTCCGTCTAGGGTCATTAAAATAGTCTCCCTCGACGTGAGCTTCATGATTAATCCTTCGTACCCCTCTAGAACCACATGATCGAGTGGGCGGAATGGTTGCCGAAGACTTAGCAAGAGGCTTGCAATGTAGTTTTCTACCGTGTCCCGAAGGGCAAATCCGACTGCGAGCCCCATGATTCCGGCCACTCCTACGATGGTACCCAATAAGGCCGTGGCGTCCAAAATTTCAAGCATAACAATGAAACCAATAAAGAGAATGGCGCCACGTACCGTTTGCCTTACCAATGACTGTAAAAACACATTCGGAGTGACTTTTTTGTAAAAAGTACTCCAATTGCTGATAAAAGAGGCCAGAAACCAAAAGAGAAGAAATACACAGATCGCAATAATCAGGAGAGGAATCATGGAAACAAGTTCATTCAATTGAATGAACAATTTTTCTTGAACAACAGAGAGTCGATTCTGTATATCTCGTTTTTGCGCGATGTTATCGGTCACACTGACCACACCCTCAGTCCGTTTGGCTAGTTCAAGCGCTTGTTGATGGGCGTCTTTTGAAAGAGTTTCGCCGGATAGCCGAATCACCCCAGCATTCACTGAAACGTCAACATTGGCGAGTGCTGGAATATTTTGATAGACGTCGATGAGTCGGGCTTTGATTAACTCATCCTCGACTTTGCCTGGCCCAACAGAAATTTCTGGTGAAGGGTCCTGTGGCATGGCTTCTGATGGAGTAACATTTTGGTCAGCGGGCTCTTGAGAGTAAATAAATTGTGGCGAGATGATCAAAAGGCCAAAAATGCAAACAAGGATAAGTCGCGAGTAGTGTGTGACGTTCATAGGGTTTGCCGCATCTTTATTGGATACTATACTTCTCAGGTGAGGGTGAACTTATCGTTCAATGCATATAGTTTTCAGAGGAAATGAAGAGGGTGGAGCTAAAGAGCTATTGCAACGGTCGTAGGTATTCGTACTTCATGTGTTCGCGAAATTCGAATAACACACTCGTGTGCGTTTGACCTAACCCCACTACTCATCCCAACCTACGTTGGGGATTTGACTCCAATGTTTGCTATGGCTGCCGTACCCTGTTTCGCTCAGGTTTTTCCCCAAAGATCAGTTTAGTCAATGTTCGAGTCATGACCATCACGAGATATGCTTGTGCCATACTTTTTAATGGATTTTTCGGTTGGTCATCTACATGAGAAGTCTTTGTCTCATACCTGTCTTGAGGTGGTATTGGCTCGAATCCACTTTTGATGCTTCGTGTAACAGCATCAAAAGTGTTGAAGAGTCGTTCTCCTTGATCTAGCACCGCCACGTGCATCCGTTTCACGGTATCCCCGATATCTCCGATGGCGTGGCCCAGCACCATAGCATGGGTTATTCCCAGGCGAGTCTGATGGGTCACGCCACGCACATTGTGGCTTATTTCGTGGAGATTGTCGAGCAATAATGGTGTCTCTTTGTTGAGATGCTCAAGAAGGTGCTCAGCCTGAACGAGCGTTTTTTTGACTTGTATGATGGTGCTCACAAGAACACCGAGTAGACCGACGAAGGCTATCATAGCAGCCACGATTGTGAGTTCAACCAACACTTCCATATTGTTATCCATTCGAAATTAAAGAACACGGAGAAATTCTACCAAGTCATTTTTCTCTTGAGTCGTCATCTTTCGTTGAAGAACAAGATTGAAAAACTCCACCGTATCTTCTAACGTGAGCAATCGTCCGTCATGGAGATAGGGCGGGGAGTCTTTGATTCCTCGTAAGGGCAATGTTTTAAACAAACCTTCCGCACGTCCTGGCTTTCCTTCTGATGTCGATCCCACATGATCGTAAAATCGTTCAACTTGTAAATCGTGCAAACTGTTGTCAGTGTAAAATGGAGCTGTGTGACAACTCGCACAATTTTTCATGAAGACTGCCTCACCTCGAATTTCAGCTTTTGTCGCCTTCGCGTGATCCAGTGAACCCTCGACCGTAAGTTTCGGGGCAGGAGGAAAATCCACAATGTTTTGAAATCGAGCCATATGACTGGCTTCTTCACGACTAAAAAACCGACCACCTTTTTCTGCTGCTTTGGCCAACTCGTCATCAAAGTAGGCCGTGGCCCCTTCGCTTTGAGTGAAGTCCTCAAGAGATCGAAGGCCTCGCTTAGACCCTAAGCGGTCTTGGGCGAATGTTCCACGCATCGAGATGGTGTCGATACGGTAACGCTCACTCTGTGGCCGAACATCGGGAGTCAGCTCAAATGCGCCAGAGGTATGTCCATTGATATGACAGTCCATACAGGCCGCACCCTCGACGGGTTGTGCGGTGGAACGATCAGCTGTAACGTTGTGACGTTGTGCAGGAATTTTTTTGAGCAAGAGTCGAAGTCCTTCTTTTTGTCGAGGAGATAAGATCTCTTTATCGCCAAAGATGGCTTCAAAATTTTCAGTGGAGATGACCTGTCCTTTGCTGACATCACCTAAGTCAGGTCGTCCGACGAGAAACAGCGGAGGTGGAAACTCTGGAAGATACGTTATCGGCAAATCATGACCAGCATCGACTCGCTCTAGCCCATCCATCTGTTGAATTTGATGATCAGGGAAAATAAAGCCTCCTACCTTCTGGAGGGGAAACCATAGGGGTGGGTAAGGGAAAATCTTACGATCTTTAATTTCCTCAGGTGACAGTTTGGCCAGTTTTTCCCAAGTCACGTCTTTTTTAAGTTTTGCTGTTGGACCAACAGGAATGTGCTTACGACCTCCCGACATCGTGACAGTTGGATGAGTGCGACCTGACAATTCGTAACGCTCATTGATTGTGTTCATATGTTTGGCCATCACCTCTTTCTTTTGAGGAAGAGGGTCAAGCGGCTTGGGCGCATCAACCATGGGCTTGCCCATGAATTTATCATTGGAAAGTGAGCGAGTATCGGATGCTTGGCTGTCTCTGGCGTTGGAGGCGAGAAGGGGTTGTTGAGCTCCGAGCGTCGTCATGCTTATGATAACCGTCGCGGCTACAGCAAAACAGGTGGTCTTGTTTAAACAAAGCTTGAACATCATGTTTCTCCTCAATTTCGATTCGGTGACGATACGGGTGCGATAATATCCCGTGGAGTACCCATGAATCCGCCAATAGCTGCAGCTGCAGCTCCGAATAGCATTGAAATAAATGTCCAGAGGGATGCCTGAGAAATGGTCTCAGCTGTAGCATCGGCTGCTATCCGAGCTTTCTCCTGAGCTTGACCTTTGAATTCATCATATTTGATAACGGCTTTTTCATATGTGTCTTTCCATCGTTGGACAGTTTGTTCAGCTTCCTGCTGGCTCATATTCGTCCTCGCGACTAAAACATTAACGACTGCCTTGCGATCCACCTCTGAAAACACGTCTTTCCCCTTACGCATCACCTGATCAAGTATGGTCAGTAGTTCTTCATCAGTTTGTTTAGGTTTGCTTGCAGCATCTTGAGCCGAAACTTTCGCGTTTGCGGCTACTGCCTCCGCCTCATTGGAGAGGTTCTCAGCCTGAAGTTCCTCTTTCCCTGTTTGTTGAAGGAGGATTTGTGCCTCCTGTTTGATATCCTTCCAGGTGACGTCGCTTTGTTCCATCTGACCCGTGACTGCGTTTGTGATGCTGGGCGCAAAACCAGACAGGCCTTGTCCTGTGGCGGCCAGGGCATTACCGACAAGCCCGAAGGTGCCCCCAAGAAGACTACCCGCTGTCGTGGTTAATAAGTACATTGTGACAAGGGTGGCTGCTCCCCAAGTAATGAGGCCGTGTAACAGTCCATCAGTTCGAAGTGGCATTCCTGCAAGTCGCCCTGCGACCCACCCACCAAGCAACAGTGCAATCATTGTGGTCACGATCCACCAAATACCTGCCCCGACGCTGAAGCTTGAAGCCGTGGGGGTTTCATCAATCAAGGGATCAATCGTACTAGCGCCGATGCCGATGCCAAGTAAGCTGAGAGAGAGCTGAACAATAAGAACGATAATAAGTCCGGCAAAGATAGCTGCCCATGAGATCCGTCGTACCATTGCTGGTTGGTCGTCGCGATAAGGCTCTCTTGCTAATATATCCATTGGGAAATCCTCCTGATTTATGAATAGTATCCTTAGGTAGTCGGTTCTTGTGGTTTCTGCAGAGGTGATTCAGAGGAATCATGATAACGGTTGCAATCTACTTTCAAGGTATCACCTTTTTGAAAGGAGGGTTAGTGGACAAATAGAGGAAGGCCGAACTTGTATTGTCCGTGTATGTATCAGTGATTCTTGAGGAAAGTTTTAGGGATAATAAGATGTGTGCGGCAGTGATTCGTCAGGGTAGAGAAGGAATGTCATTTTGTCGTATCAAGAACTCCACAACTGTCGCATTCAACGGTCCTGCTGGGGAATACGTCAGCAGGAGGTTGGCTGAATCTGATCACGACGATGTCCCCCTTGATTTTTCATGAGGTTTTCTGTTCATTCGGGACGTGTTTGGTCTACCCGAAGGCGAAGCCGCCATTGCAGGGGAGTTTTAGGATCTCGAGTGTAATGATTCTGGTCCTCTCCTACTTCAACATTTCTTAAGGGAATTGATACTTTGTCTTTCATATGCGGAAACGAGTCCGCAAATATTAAATGGACAACATGTTCAGTGCATCCCGACACTTGTGCATTTAGGTCCCGAGCATCAGTAAAGTCCACGGTGATTCTCTCTTCTGGATTAATCCATGGTGTGATTAATGCGGATTTTTCTGAATCAGTCATATTCCCTCAAGATAAACTAAAAGTTTTTGAAGTAGACGGTCGAATTTAAAGGTCGTTCCCTAGAGCGCTCATTCATGATTTTTTATATTGCATCATTTCTTTTATTTTCACTAGTGGACAAATAGATTTTATGAACATGTTAAAAGTCTATGACTTTATGAAACAGACGACTCGTAATAATTTCTTTTGTCCGACTTTTCTTATGCAAGCCAGTAGTATTTATTGGATATTGTATTGTATTAGTGATGTGCCAACGGGTCTCAGTCAACAGCAGAGAGGAGCTCATGTTTGTGTGTCCTATACATATACAATGTAAAAGATTATATATCGTCCGTTTCTAATTTCATCTCAATCCGGTATGGTGTTCCTAAGAGGCATATGCTTCTGTATCTTGCACATGCTTTTATTCGACGGCCATATGTTCAGGTCATAGGTCTTGACTATGCGCGCTCAATGATCCTTACGTTTTGGAACCCTTCTGATCTTTATGCCTGAATCTCATTCAAGAACCCCTCTCGCGGAGAAACACCTTTGGCAAATCACTCCGGTTCGTGATCTTTTTGTGATCGGGGTGCTGATCTTTGTTCTCTGGGCTGGCTATGCACTCCGTAGTATTTTCACGCCTGTTCTCATCGGGTTACTCTTTGCTTATCTCTTTAGTCCTCTGATTACCTACACCCAAACGCGCTGGCATTTTCCTCGTCCTCTAACGATTACGCTATTGTTTGTTTTATTAATTGCTGTTGGGGCAGGATTATTTGGTTGGTTAGGTCCTATCGTCCAAGAGCAAGTGGTGACCCTCACGCAGAAGGCTCCATCTTATCTTGAGAATTTGGCGCAACAGTACAATATTGACGTAGCGCATCCACGGGAGCAGCTTCAAGATGCAGTATCTACCCTAAAAATGAACGCCATGTCGCTGATAAAGGCGGCATTGACCGGAACGAGTCAAGCGTTTGGTTTTTTAGGGAGTGTCGTGGGCGCGACAACCTATTTTCTAATCTCATCCGCTCTGATTCCAATATATTTTTTCTTTTTTGCCTGGCACTTCCCTTCAATGATTCAGCATATCGAAGAATATGTCCCTTCAAGTCGTCAAGATCGTATATTGGAAATCGTGCAACGCATGGACCATGCAGTCGGGAGTTTTTTTCGAGGACGTCTTGTGATTGCCGTGCTAATGGGTGCCATGTTGTCGATTGGCTGGTTAATCGTCGATGTGCCGTATTGGTTCCTTCTAGGAATTGGAACCGGACTCTTTAGCATCGTTCCCTATGGAGCAACTTTGGGCTGGCCATTGGCAGTCTTGTTGAAATATCTCGATATGACGACCGGTTCTGGAGCCCCAGGTTTTGATTGGACAGCGGTGGTACTCTGGCCTTCCGTGGTGTACGGGGTCGTACAACTTCTGGAAGGATGGGTCTTAACGCCTTTTGTTCAAAGTCAGTCAACTGAACTCAGTGCAGTGACCATTTTAATTGTCGTGTTTATCGGAGGAGCCGTCGGAGGTCTCTATGGATTGATTTTAGCCATCCCTCTGACTGCGTGTGTCAAGATTCTGTTTCAAGAAGTCGTGTTCGTTCGTCTTAAGCAGTGGGCTGCAGAGAACTAGAAGTGGACCTTGATTCTTGGACAGTTCGCTAAGTGAAATTTCTGCCCTTCCTTTCGCACCAGCTGTGCCTTGAGATCAGAAAAATGTACGGCATTAGGAGTTTGCCGGTTCAATGTCTGATGACGGCGCACGCTGTTATAAGATTGAAAATAGTTGGTCAGTCCAGTGCCCACCGTGGCCGGTGTGTCAGGGCGAGTGTCCATGGAGGCGAGGTAAGTCCAAGACAGCTTAACCCCTTGTCTGATTTTGTGGGGAGGATCAAATAATCAAAGAATTACGAACCCAAGTCTTGACTTATTTTGTTGCAAATGAACTGACTTGAAATACAGTCAGTGTTATTTGATCGCAGCGCAGAGCGATTTCTCGATATCTTCAGTAGAAGAGTTAACCAGAGTTTTATTAAGCTCTAAAACGATTTTATCGGATACCTCCTGGTGCAGTATGGGGCGAAGTTCACCTAGAGTTTCAGGATCGGCCATGAGAACCAGATGGCTGAATTTTCCTGAGTGGGCGAGCTTATAAAGATGTTCCGCCAATTGCTTAGAGAATGTTGCCTCGTCCGTCTCACTAGGAGATGATTCTTTGGGGCGATTACCAGAAGGTCCATCATCAGCTAAACTCTTGGGAGTCAGACCCCCATCAGATCGGAGCTTGATATCCCCTGAGTCGCTTTGATTACGGAAAATTTTAGCTTCTGTGCCGGTTGTTACAACTACAAGTGTGTTTTTCGGTATATTCGTGCTACTCATTAGGTATTTCCTTCCCCTCTCAATATTAATATTCTGTTCGCTTCATTGAGCCAACATATTTAAAGCGTACAACGATTGTTGTCACCATCCTACGACAATTAAATATGGTCTGGTCAACCAAATCAGGACATTCCAGTTAAACAATTTTATTTATACTGGCCATTTGGGGGTTATATCGATTTAGGATTTTCTCCTAAATTCCTCAGTTGAACGTATCCAAGTGTATGGTTTTAGGCTATATGGTAGAGGTTCGCATGATCCTTTACTTCACTATCTCGACCTTCTCAGTAGTCCTTTAATGTCGGAAGGTCCTGCGCAGTGGCCAACACCATTGCGTGGGCCGGAAGAAATTGATGAGTCAAATGAAACTCCCACTGTCTTCCCTTTCGAAAAACAACAGTTGATACGAGAGTAAGCCTGCCGCTTCAAGTTTGCGCTGAATGACAAAAGTGACTATTTCTGATCTTTGCCGGCCACGATGACCGTATATCGAATGCCTTCTATAGCTGACACTGCCAACATTTCGTCAACATAGGTTTGACATGCATGTACCACGTTCCCGGCTTCATCCCATTCGCTTTCATGGCGTGCTGATGCCCAACGCTACGCTCCGATCCCAGATTAGCTAGGCGAGTGCGCCCAGGCGCCGAACATCACCGATGCGGATGGCGATCTCTCTCTTAGCCTTAACACGGGTTTGCATGAGTTGGGCCCAAATACTCAAGCGCGTCTTTGCCTTGATGCTTCTGGCGGCTATCGAAGATCCCACAGTGATCGTCAAGACTTCCGCCCATCTGGGATGGCCCACCCGCGCCCCACCAATGGGCACAGCCTACCTCGACGCGTTCATGCAAAGCAGACAGTTTAATCTCCTCCTTGGATTCCGGTACAAATATCGATAGGGTCCTTTTCTCCCTCTCACACGCCATAAGCGAGCATCCGGTTGGACATCATCCCTGGCAAAAGGGCCAGTCTGGCCCTATGCGCAGTGTGTACTCACGCGTGGCAGACACAATGTTCGCATATTGCCCCTGCAATGGGGGCATTGGTCGTTCTCTGTTCACTCAAGAATGCCTTGTAATATTCCTATTCCTCATCAGGATTCCTCTTTGGTAAACAGAACGGCACGAATCAAATCCTTGCTATCAGCGCGGCCACCCAGCGAGCCTGCCAATAAGGCCAGCCCACCAATTAACAAGCTCAGTTTCAGATGAGCCAGCAAGCCCGTCGCTGGTCGAACCGTTGTCCAGGTCTCCATCAGACGATACGGGAAAATACTGATGATCGCGACATAGACTAGCAGAAGGAATCCCAGGTTGACGATCAACATGGTTAGAAATAGACTGGCGATCGCGACCGCTTCAGTGACCACAGCGGATTCCGACACGACGCGGTCTCGACTGAGGATCGGCCCGAACGCAAAGGTTTTATACAAGGCCAATGTAGCCCCAATATTTGTCAGTAGCGAAAAAATAACCAACTGGTACATTTCCATGGTGCTGGCGACATCCCACATATCCGGTGTGAAGAATAGGAAAATCAACACGGATATGGCCGCTGTTGCCATGGTTGGCAATTGAGCGAGCAGGCTAAGCGGATTGGCCCGTATAATGCCGGTCATGATGCCGCGACTGTTGATCGCAAGCGCCCGCAGAATGAAACTAAATTGACCCTTGTCATGCTTGCTGACTCGCTCCCGGGCTTCAACGGGCAGGTTACGGACAACGGTTTCGCGCTGTTGCTGTGTGAAGTTGGCCATGGTATCAAGCTCTTCCACATTCTTGAAGTCAAACATCACGTTGTCGGGGTCCTGCACGCGTGACAGATTTACAATGCGGCCAAAGCTGTACAGCATCAACGCAGCTAACCGATTGGGTGACGCGCAGGTTGGACTTTGTTCGACCCGAAATTCCGGTTCCAATCGCTTCGTGGAAATGACGGCGATATTCGTTAGCTGACTGGGTAGTGCCAGGGCGAACGAGAGTTTGGATGCAGCAAGATCGACTTCGGTTACGATCAGCAGAAAATCGATGTTACGCTCGATTTTTTCGCTCAAACCCAGACGGAGAAAATCTAGCGCGGCGTAGGCGCCCGATTCGGGTGTGAGGTGCGGACCGGAAAAGCTGAATGTGGTAACGCTGATTTGTAGTTCTTCGGAAAGCGTTTGCTTGAACGTTTCGATGGCGGCCTCGACGGTAGTCTCCAACGCGAATTCCTTTTCCGAATTGACTGCAGCTTTCATGATTCCAATTATGTAGCGATCTGCCATGGGTTCGATCCTTAAAGATTTTACATGCCGGAATAACTTAGTTAACCAGAGCGCATCCGGAAACACGTGTTTTGAATTCATGGTGCTTTTGTAGGTTCGAATTTATTCGGACGAATCCACGTGTTAGCGAATCGCATTGCCCGAATAAATTCGGCCGGCGAGGTCGTCCTCTAACTCAAAACCCCATCCCGGGATAGGACCACCCTTCTCGTCATGACCCGGCGGAATTCCGGCAACGCTTAGCTACACTTGTCCCACGTTCCCGGCTCCACTCATACGCTTTCATGGCGTGTTGGAGCCCAACGCTGCGTTCCGATCCCAGCTTGCAGTAGGGGGAGTGCGCCCAGGCGCTAAACATCGCCGATGCGGACGGCGCGCGTTCCCCAACCGAGTTTATTGGGTCCTCACCGTGATCTAGGCCGTACATTCGACATCAAGAAGACCCCTTTGCCTAACATTTCAATAAATCCCTCTTGTAAGTGCGTTCGAAGGTTTTTCTGAGTGAAGCCCTTATGGCGTTCAAGGCGCCTTGTCTAGGACGATCCTTAGATTGGCAGGCTTTCGCATCAGTGGATTCGAATTTATTGCGCTGCGGAGTTTTCTTCATAAAAGTCCTTGATTCCTTCAACAAATTTCCTTGTTTTAGCTAGTCAATAACTTGATTGTGTCGGGCACCCAATAGTCCTGACTCATAGCAATACCTTCCTGTTCGTGATGGGCTATCCAATAAATGTCTTGGAATCTCTCGTTCTCAATCATTCTGTTCAAGAGTTCCTCATGACAATCGGTAGTCAAACATATCCTTGCACGTATCCTTGACCACACTTGCGGACAGGTCTTACGGCACATTTCATGCCATTCATAATTGCTAGTACATCATCATCGGTCGACCCGTAGGCTGTGGGTCACCAATTGGTTGTGGATCATCCATTGGTGGTTCATCAGGTGGTGAAGGTGTGGGCGGTTCCTCGACTGGTGGTTCTTGGGGAGAAGGCTTGGGTGGTTTGACAGGTGGTTTCTTTGGATCATTCGGTGGTTCTTGTATTGGAGAATCATCATCTTTAAGTTTGGACGATTTGTTTTTGGATTGTTGAAGTTTCATGCATTATTTCCCTATGAACTCTGTAAAATCGACAATGAGGAATACAACAGATTATTAAAATATATAAGTTTACCTCAGGTCATGAAGAAACTCGGACATTTCCTTGATCTCAAAAGAACTTTTATCCGTAGGAAGTTTATAGGTTCTTTAATAGAATAAAAGCTCAGGGCATATCAATGGGAACTCTTGAAGTGTTGAGTGTACGATGTTGTTGATTTCGTCAACACCTGAGTATTTATTTCGATGAGTGCAAGCAATATCCGCTGAAATTTTCACTGGAGCAGAGGTCCTTTTATGATTATGATCGTGACACACCAGCCGCAATTACGCAATGAACTGATAGAGCATCTTAGTCTACATGGTTATGAAGTGCTTGTGCCTCCTCATCGACAAGATGTATGTGCTCTCGTGCAAGAGACTAATCCTCAAGTTATTATTATAGATCTGTATGTCGCTGATCCTAATGGCCTTGAGATTGTAGAACGGTTGCGGCGTCAGGGGTTTACTGGGAGAATCTTAATTATCGCAGGTGCATCAGTTCGGAGTGCGGTTCCGGAAGCCTTGCGTCGGGGGGCTGATCAAGCTATAGGCGGACCCCAAGGAACTGGCGCTCCGCTTATGGCAGGACAAGTAGAGGCCACGATTCGTTCGTTCTTTCATAAGGAAATTCAAAAACTAGCCTATAAGCTTTTCGAAGAAAGAGGACACATATGTGGTGGAGAGTGGGAAGATTGGTTTGAGGCTGAACGCCAAATTTTAAAGCGACAAAAGTCTCGACATCTCAACTCGATTTCTACAGAAGCCACGGCAGATAAGTGGGTGCGACATTCATGAGCAGGAAGAACATGACGTGCTTTCGTATTGTTGGCTTCTTGAGACTGGCTAGTGGCCATGTTGTGTGTAAAGAAGTTAATGAATACTCGAAAGGAAATTGAGAAGCGACATTGTGTTCTAGGCTGATTCGTTCTATTGGACGTCTATTAATTCATGAACGATTATTCTTTTGCCAGTTCATAATTTTCCATTCTTGACTCCCGTTAATCCTCCAGATTTTGCAACGAGAGATCGTGAAAGATCCTGCTATCTTCTTTCAGTTGCTCGAACTGCATTTCTCACTCTATGCATGAGATTTTAATGTTAGTAAGTTGTTGATTTCATGACGATTTATAAGGTTTACATCTTCTTTCCTCTACCGCCATTCTTGTTCCACAGGTTGCCTGCCTCAAAGCTTCTCTGTAGAATCCAATACCTTTTGACCGCTATTCAACCTGTGTTATCAGAACAAATGGATACTCAAAACCCTGCCACAGATCTCATCATTAATACGGAAGAAGAGTATGATCAATTTATCCGAGCTTCAATGCCCATGCTCTTAGAGAGAGCGAGTACGTATTCTAAGAAAATCCTCAGAGAGACGGATGATTGGACTGAAAATGTAAGCCATGAGAAATTAGCCTTACGCTTGGGGTATGAATTAGTCGAACGGTTTCTTTTGTATGCACGTACCGAGATTCCGTGTCGACCGACTCTCCTTTTGGACAGCTATGTCGCAAAATATTTCAGCCAGCCAACCTCTTTTGTTCCTAATAATAAGCCCGGCACCGCGCTTGAGACATTTATTGATGGTCTGGCTTCGAAGGCGGTGGTCAGTCGGGATGCACTCATTGCTCAATTTACGCACTTTTATGCCTTAACACCGTCTCAGGTGATTAAGTTACTTGGGTTAGCAGAAGAGCAAAGTCAAAGAATTTACAAAAATTTTACTCGTTGGCGGCGAGCTGGATGGAATCAGACGATGAAGGAGATCGGGTTGACGCTTCCACAAATAACCAATTTAGAACAACAGTTGGAAAGTGAGCCACATATTGTTTCACAAACCGCAAAAGAGTTACTTGTGCAATTTCAATCTCATTACCGAAAAAGCGAGCCAGATCATTATCCCTGTCAAACAAAAGATCAATGGGAAGAGATGTTCATGGATGGACATGGCCAAGACTATCGAGTCTGGCATTTGGCGATGTGTTTCCCATGTCTCAGTAAGGTGTACAGTTCGACGATTGAGGGTGAACTTTCTGAGGAACCTTTGAAAATGAACCTCCATATTCAACCGGGACTCATATCATCAAAAAGTTAGGAGCAGGATACGGTATATGGTCCCGCATAAAGAATTGACCCTGTATCAGCAAGACCTTGTTCAGGAATTGTTGGACCAGGCTGAACGAAGACGAACTGAATCTCTTGGATCACTTCAGGTTTTCATTGGTGATAAAAGTCTTGGGTCCGTTGAATGTGCTGACCAGGTCAAGACTGAAAAAGTCTTTGACATCGGAGCAACATCAGACCCAATTGAACTTCGTTCTTCATCTGGACTTCCCGTTGGTCTGTTGTCTGTTGAATCGCTGAAACCATCGACTGCTCAATTTCTGGTCGGACAGTATCGCATTGAACTTTGGGTGAAACCACAAGACGATACCAGTGTGCTTCATCTAACGTTAACGAATCTTTTGGCCATTCCTCGACAAGTCCAGGCCTTAGATGATGATCGGGTTGAGAATGCCCATCACATGGTGACAAAGCCTTCGAATTACTGGTCAACGGTAGCTCTGGCTGCTCAAGTCATTTTGGCTGTGGGTGTGGTCATGTTAGTTGTTGATCGGTTTTCTTCAACGATGAATGCTCCGAGCGGTCAAAGCTTACAAGTGGATCTACAGAAACAGCAGTTGCAACAGGTTCTTCAGCAATTGACGGCGCTTGAGAACCGTCTTGGAACTACTCCTGTTGTTCCGGTGAAACATGAAGGCGAAGACGTGTTGCATGATGATTTAGAAATTCAAACTGTTAGTCAGGTCCAGACGTTGATACCCGATACGTCGGTTCTGGAGACAAAACCGGTATCGGCAGAGAAGGGACTCTTGGAGCGTCGTCCAGTTTGGGTTCGATTTAAAAAAGGTGTGGCAGATATTCGAAGAAGTAATTTCTTTAAAGAGGTTTCAGCGCAAGAACATGCACAGGTGGGGGGATGGTACTCGTTTAATCTTGATATCCCCAAGTCACAACAGTTCGATGACGTTCTGGGATCTTTCGAAAAGAGTGATGACATTGAGGTCATCACCACTTCAGTGGTCACGCGCCGCGTACGAGTCCGATTCAAGAATGGTAGTAATGATCACGATATTACGAAATTTTTCGAAGAAATACGAATTCCCCAAACCGCGCCCAAGGGTGATTGGTACGACCTCAATCTTTCTCTTCCTGAACCAGTTCAGCCAAAGTCCTTTATCAACGAATTACGTTCACGAAGTATTGTCGATCAAGTAAAAGTCGATCTGGATGGGCTTCCTTCATTTTAGAGATCCCCTCCCTCCTTGTGTCACACGGTTCATGAGCTTAACTACAGTGCTGTATGATTAGGGACAGGTTGGCAAACACCGATGCTGCAAGATGACTGAGTCGATGATATCACCACATTGGATGCAACGTTGAATTGGAATTTTCAGCATTCCGCTGTCCAAGATATTGTCACACCAATCGCGGACTAATAACCCTCCACACCGTGAGCAGTTATCCTCGAACTGTTTTTCTGATATTACCTTGATTCTGTGTTGATCGGGCTCTGGTATTTTGGAAAGTATGTGTGGCATCTCCTCCCCCTTCTGTGTTTAAAACATGAACAAGCTACTATGTTGGCCAGACAAGGCATAGCTTGTACTTCATGAATGCATATCAAAATTTTGGGAACAGGTGAAGTGGACAAACACGAGAATGATGGAAAGAAAATATTCAGTGGTTCCAGGATATTAGTGCAAATGATCAACGGCATGAATGTCCATAGGCGGGCTTTAGCTAGGGGATGGTTGATCTGCAATGAAAGAAAACACTCATGAGGTAGACATTTCCACTCTGATCTTTCCCAAAACGTCTATTGTGAAGAAGGGAGGGGCTTCCTTTATAACTATGGGATGACTTGTTTGTTCAAGCGACCCCCGTTCAAGAAGATGAATGATGTCTTAGATTGACACCATAGCCATGACCCTCTCAGCATTTAAGGAGAAAGCACTCATGCAGAACCAGACAATCTACAAAGCTCAGTCCTTTAACTTGAGCAATTTAAAGGGCATATCTGATCAAAGTTTAGAAATGCATTTTAAGCTGTACAGCGGGTATGTGAAGCAAGCGAATAGTCTTCTTGAGCGGATCAGTGAATTTTTGAAAGATGGTGTTATTGATCAAGAAGAAAAGCCGGCGTACTCAGAGCTCACACGACGCCTTGGGTTTGAATATAATGGCATGGTCCTCCATGAATTTTACTTTGGGAATCTTAAAAAGCAAGGTATTGGTGCACCTGGTTCGCAGTCAGCATTTCGAAAAGCCGTTGAGTCCAGTTTTCCGAGTTACGAGATATGGAAAGCTGACTTTATGGGAGTCGCAAAAATGCGTGGGGTAGGATGGGCGATCTGTTATCAAAATCCCACCAATCAGCGAGTCTCCAACCACTGGGTCAGTTTACATGAAATTGGCAATGTGGCGGGCTTTCAGCCTCTATTGGTTCTCGACGTGTGGGAACATGCGTATCTCCTCGATTATGCGCCGTCCGATAGACCGAAGTATATCGAAGCGTTTTTTGAAAATATTGACTGGGATGTCGTTGACTCGCGTGTTGAGAGTGCTCGTTAGTGCCCAAGGGTACATGGTTTATTATGTCATTAAAAAGAGGCAATCAATGTCAAAATACAATGAGTCTGAACGTTCTTCCATTATTCCTGTCCTTGCAGGGTTTTTTCTTGGTGCCGGACTCGCGTTGTTATTCGCACCTAAGTCAGGTCCTCAACTCCGCCGAGATCTCAATCGCAGAGCACAAAATGCTAGGGAGACCGTTGAGGAAACTGTTGATAAGGTAAAAGAACAAGGACAGGAAGCAATTGATGTGGCCGGTGAAGTTATGGAGGAAGCCAAGTCTGCATTTGAGGCCGGTCGAGATCAAGCCCGGAGGTCGTAACGTCAGCAAGAGAGGAAGCGCTCTTTTTTTCTTTTCATTTATTCAAACACATTTTTAGGAGGAACAACATGAAGCACGTACTGACTTATGCAAGTATCATCATGATATCGATGATGGTCATGATGGGATGTCAATCCATGACGGGGAAAACCGCAGGTACGACCGTCGATGATGCGATGATTACCTCTTCCGTCAGTGCAAAACTTGCTGGCGATAGTATGTCATCCATAGCTCGTATTGATGTAGATACGGAAAGAGGTGTCGTGATGCTGAGTGGCATTGTGGAAGATGCTGAAACGAAAGATCGAGCCGAGCAGTTAGCCATGCAAGTCAATGGGGTCAAAAGTGTGACAAATAACTTGCAAGTGCAAAATTAACAATCTCTACCAAGTCTCCGCCCTGCCTTAAAGAAATGTTATAAGGCAGGGCGCTTTTTTTTTAAATGTCAGCATTGAACTCATGCAAGCATCCTCGCTGCGAATCGTCTCTCTTCTCCTCTATAATTTAAATACTCGTACATCTTGCTCAATGAGTGTATGAGCAATGTTTTTTTAAAGCTCAGAATTGTTTTCAGCCGATGCTCCTCTCGTAATGAAAAATATACGTCTGAGTCGCTTGCGGTATTGGACAGCAATTTTCTAAGGTTCTATCGAGTTTATGCTTTTCCATCACAGTGAAATTAAACAGTTCAGTGTAAACGTGTCTAATGGGCATAGGTGTTGGTGAAATATTATAAAGTTTCCTATGCCACATTTCCCACACTGTTGAGTTTGCATGAGTTAAAAAAGGTTGTGCTTAGTCGTACCTGATGTCCGAAAAATCAAAATGGCAATTAAATGGACTCTCCTGGTGGGAGTTTTTCAATCGTGTGTGGGAGGAAGTTCTACGCGATGATTTGTTGGGAAAATCCGCGCAGTTAGGTTTTTATTTCCTCCTAGCGTTGTTTCCTGCATTGTTGTGTCTCACAGCTTTGGTTGGGTTACTGCCGATACAGTCCATTACTCCCGACCTACTTAGCTATCTCAATACCGTTCTTCCCTCAAATGCTATTCCGTTAATCGAAACCTACTTAGAGCAGGTCGTGTCCGGGAGTGGGGGCGGTGTTGTGTCATTGAGCTTTCTGGGTGCCTTTTGGGCTGTCTCAACCGGAATGGCTGCCATCATTGATACGCTCAATGTTGTCTATAATGTCAAGGATTCTCGGCCAATGTGGAAAACACGCGGTATTGCCATGATTATGTCGATAGGAGCAAGCGTGTTCGTTATTGTTTCCATGTTTCTCATTCTTGCGGGCGGATACATGAGTCAATGGATTGCCGAAATCGTAGGATACGGTGCCGTGTTTACCATAAGTTGGGCCATAGTACAGTGGCCACTCGTCGTCGCATTCATGCTGTTAGCGGTGAGTATGATTTACTATCTCGCACCAAATGTCTCTCACCGATGGCGTATGATTACGCCTGGTTCAATCGTGGCTGTTTTTCTCTGGCTCTCTGCTTCTCTGGGCTTCAAATACTATGTCGCCCATTTCGGGACCTACAATGCTGCCTACGGTTCTTTGGCGAGTGTGATCGTCCTAATGTTGTGGTTGTATATGAGCGGGTTAGTTTTACTCATCGGCGGAGAAGTAGATGTCGTGCTTGAAGGTTCGGCCAGAGATCAGACGAGAACGTAGTTTCATCGCCTCACATTGTTTGCCCTGCCTCATCCACACGAAATATCGAGATTCCTCAAGCTTACAATTTTGGTGTTATTAATAAGCGTAAAGAACTTATTGAGGCGAGGTCTTAGAGTGATAGACATTTCAGCGGGGAGTGATCACGTTTTGTCCATTGAGGATCAAACGATGTCTCAAGTATTACTATTATTAACATTACGTTAAAAATGTTTTTTATCATTTAAGGAGGTTTGTATGAACAAGGAACAATTCAAGGGCAAGTGGAATCAATTCAAAGGGGAAGTCAAACAGCAGTACGGAAAACTGACTGATGATGACCTGAAGGAAGTTGAGGGAGATTATGATAAATTCCAAGGGAAAGTGCAGGAGCGATACGGCGATGAGAAACAAGCGGTTGAAGATTGGGCCGAAAATTGGCACAAGAATAATACGTGAAGCATGAGAATTCACGTGCTCGAAGCCTATAAATTTGTACAATGGAGGACATTATGACTATTACTCGTAAAGTTTTAGCATGCACAGCATGTTTGTTGTTTGTGTGGACGGGGTCGACATGGGCTTTTTTTGAATCGAACAAAGAACTGTCAAAGTCGGCAAAGGTTACGCTTTCTGAAGCCGTCGAAACAGCTGCTGAAGTGGCCCCAGGAAAGGCCGTTGAAGCTCAGATAGGTGAAGAAGACGATCGAGTGGTTTATTGGATCGAAGTCATTGACGCGAAAAACGCCACCCGCACGATTTATGTGGATGCGGAAACTGGCAAGGTCGTCAATGTGGAGAAAGATTGAATTAGCAAAAAGGATAACAAGGAGCAAATTAGCGTATGAAAAGTCCTAAATTGGCAGTAGGAAGTTTAACCTTTCTACTTGTTGTGCTAGGTATGACCAGCTTAGCCTGGTCGGACTTCAAAACCTACTCGACATTCAACGAATCACGCAGGTCCGAGAACATGTTTACGATTTTCATTCTCAATAAGGATCAATTCCAGGGTTCATGGAAGCAGTTTAAAGGTGAGTTGAAAGAAGAGTGGGGCCAATTCACAGATGATGATCTCCTCGAAATCGAGGGAGATATGGATAAGTTTGAAGGGAAACTACAGGAGCGCTATGGAGATCGGAAGGAAGAGCTCAGAGAATGGACGGACAGATGGTTCGAGCGACAGACGTTCGAGTCGCAGTCACGTCCGATCAATCCATAGCTGAGATTTCATAATTATTTTCACGAATAATATATCAACTCAAAAGGTGAGTGTGTGAGGAGCTCACAGAAAAGGAAATATAATGAAACGATATTCGATGGTTCTATTCATTTCACTTTTACTCATGGGCGTGAGTACCGGATCTGCCTGGGCGTTATTCGAGTCGAAAAAAGAACTTGCCAATTCAACTAAAGTTACGATGGCTGAAGCTATTGAGGCTGCTGTGAAGACGGTTCCCGGGAAGGCCGTCGCGGCGGAAATTGATACCGAAGATGATCGGACGGTTTTCGAAGTGGAAATCATCGATACGGCGGGAAAAACTAAAGAGGTCTATATCGATGGGCAAACGGGTGAGGCTCATAAGGTGGAGGATGAATAGGTTGTTAGCGTAAAAAGCGAAGCTCGGGGTGAGAATGAATGATTAAGGTGTGATCTGATGAATTTCTTTCAACCCCGGGCTCATTCGCAATCCGGACTTGTTGGTCACTGAAAGCAGGTTGTCAAGTGCATTTAGAATGATTTCGTCAATTGGTCCGGTACGAAGTTCAGGCTGATCGAGAAGGCTTTTGTAGACCTCGGCTGAAAGTTCCTGTGCCGACAATGGGCGTTTTAACGTTACGACTAGGCCCTGTGCATTATAGACGTGATCAAGGCCGGCTAAAAATCCAAAGACAAACGATGCACGGTTGTGGGGAGTAAGTTCCATCCATTTCTTTGCCTGAACGTCGTCGGCATTTAAGATAAATGCCCCGTGTCCTTTTGAAGGCACACTTAAAGCGCACGCGAATACAAACCATATGAGGCTAATCATTCGTATAGTCTGAATGGTGTTTGGATGTGTCATGAAAAATAATTCCTCGTTGAGGTTAGGCTCAAACTAGACAGTGTATGACAATGGTGTCTTTGCACATGGATACTATGTAACATGTTGAAAAACTTGTGATGAGCATAAATGGATTTCCGCTATGAGTTTATGTTCGATTTTAAATGTGAGCCGTTGTTTGTTTGATACAGAAGTATTACCAGACTATTTGTATTTCGGGCATTAGTCAATATGAGTTTCATTTTATCAACCTCACGATATCGATAACGATGTTACGAAGGTTACAATCTCTATTAAGTTATACTCTTCGGGCTACAGACGGAAGCCTTGGTGGGGTCAAAGATCTGTATTTTGATGATTCCAAATGGGTCATTCGGTATCTCGTGGCTGAGACTGAAAGTTGGCTGCCGGGGCGTTTGGCGTTAATTGCAACAGAGGCTCTTGGGCAGCCAGATGATGAAGAGAAGGAGTTCTTAGTTAACCTGACGGTAGAAAATATTAGGAAGAGTCCGACTCTTGAAACTGATAAACCTGTCTCGCGCCAAAAAGAAGAGGCACTACGCGCATATTTTCAATGGCCGGCCTATTGGGATCTTGCAGGAGCCGCTGTCGCACGAAAGTTGGAACCCGTCATGCCTGAAATGGCAGACGCACTGGAGTCAGCTGAAGATGGAGACCCGCATCTTCAAAGTGTGAATGAGGTCTTAGGCTACGGAATTCAAGCTACAGATGGTGAATTAGGTCATGTCCAAGATTTCGTGATTGATGATGAGCATTGGAATGTGCGCTATATGGTTGTTGATACGCGAAAATGGTTGCCAGGGAAAACAGTACTTGTCGATCCTCATTGGATTGGAGACATTAGTTGGTCAAATCAAACGGCATCAGTGGCGCTTTCTCAAGCACAGATTAAAAGCAGTCCGGAATTTGACTCAACTCTTCCGATTCATCGGAAATATGAAGAGCAACTGTACGATCATTACGGGCGTCCGAAGTATTGGTCCAAATGATCTTTTTTGAGTGATGACTGATTTAAGGCACCGCGCGCATATGATTAAGGAGGGGAAATGATGAAAATGATATCAAGATTATCTACAGTGCTGTTTTTGAGTTTGACCCTTTTGCTGCCTGCACTCAATGGGTGTGAACAGCAAGGTCCTGCCGAACGAGCGGGGGAATCAGTAGATGAAGCCACCGAAGACGCAGGAGAGGCCATAGAAGAGGCAGGGGAGGACATGGAAGATACGGCTAATTAACCAACCGGTGCCACGGACTTTCCAAAGTTCGTTGGGTGGTCAGTTGCTTCTCATCAAGGCAGAAGCCGCCTGAGACAACTTTAAAAAGATCTATCTGGGGATCTTCATATTATGACTATGCATTATTTCGGTCGAGTATCTCATATTCGATTTCTGTGTATCAGTGTTGCTTGTCTCCTGCTTTTGGGTTGTCAAAGCAATCCGTATACAGATCGCTCTCAATTATTATTGGTTCCTCAATCATACGAGAATCAGATGGGGAATCAAGCATATAAACAGGTGTTGAAGGACCCGGAAGTCAACATTTCACAAAACCCTGAGACGGTTGCACTCGTCAAGCAGGTTGCTGATCGGGTTATTCAGGCCGCCAAAAAATCAAAGTATTCTGAGAAAGCGAGTGCGTACGAGTGGGATGTTTCGGTTATACAAAATGATAAGACCTTGAATGCGTTCGCTCTTCCTGGTGGAAAAATTGCTATTTATACCGGCATTTTTCCGGTCGCCAAGAACACTGCTGGACTTGCCGCCATTATGGGGCATGAAGTCGTGCATGCTTTGGCTCGTCATGGAGCTGAACGAATGAGTCAGGGGCTCGTCACTCAAGCGGGGCTGACCGCTGCGGCGATTGCCTTGCAAACTCAAGGATTAGGCGGTGTAGGAGGCCAGTCCATTATGTCAGCGTTAGGAGTAGGAGCCCAAGTTGGCGTCGTCCTACCGTTCAGCCGTGAACACGAATCCGAAGCTGACTATATCGGGCTTCTTCTGGCGGCTGAGGCTGGATATGACCCTCGCGAAGCCGTTAGAGTATGGCAACGAATGAAACACGCTTCGGAAGGACAACAGCCGGAATTTTTATCCACCCACCCAGGTCATGATACACGCATACGTCAATTACAAGATTGGATGCCTGAAGCGTTGACACGTTACCGCAATGGTCCTGAGGCACCCGTGCAGAAACTACCCCCGGTGCAGTAAAACGCGACTGCCCCATGTCAAATCCTTACCTGATGAGCCTCTAGAGTGATCAATGGATAAAATTGATCCTGTAGAGCCACCTCCATCTTCCCCGCCCAAACCTACTCTTGCTAGGCTTTTCGAATTATTGGAAAGTGCTATTGATGTCAGGTCTTTTGCCCTGACTGGACTCTTTATTTTCGCTTCCGTGTATGTCTTGATGGTCGGGAAGGCTGTGTTTTTGCCTATCGCTATCGCTCTGACGTTAAGCTTCCTGTTAGCTCCATTTATCAGATTACTAAAAAATCTTTGGATGCCAGAGGCGCTTAGTGCGGCATTTGTGTTGTTTGCAGTGGGAGGAATTGTCGCCTATGGCATTGCCTCTCTTGCAGAACCAGCAGCTAATTGGTTGACAAAGGCACCAGACGCGTTGAATGCCATTGAGGGAAAAATACGAACGGTCAAAGCTTCTGTACTCCATATGAGCCAGGCGACGGATGTGATAGAGCAGTTAGCGACTCTTGAGGATGGGACCCCGAGAAGACGTCTGGTTGAAATCAAGGGCCCAAGTCTAGGAGGGACGCTCATAGGGGTGACCACAGAATTTTTTGCCAGCTTTATTGCGACAGTTATTCTTCTGTATTTTCTATTGGCTTCTGGCGACATGTTTCTTGAAAAGTTGGTGAAGGTCTTACCGACATTTTCTGATAAAAGACGAGCTGTCGAGATTTTTCGAGAAATAGAGAAAAGTATTTCCACGCATTTGGTGACAGTGACGTGCATTAATATTGGTCTTGGATTGGCCATTGGAATCACGATGTATATGTTGGGAATGCCGAACCCCATACTTTGGGGCGTCATGGGTGGAATTGTCAATTTTGTCCCTTATGTTGGTAGTATTATTGGAATCGTCAGTATCACGGCGGCAGCGGCGCTGACATTTGAACAACTCGAATGGATCTTACTCGTCGGCGCTTCGTATGCGGCATTAACGGCAGTAGAGGGAACGCTCTTGAGTCCTATGATATTAGGAAAACGTCTGACGTTGAATCCGGTCGTGGTGCTTCTCAGCGTGTTTCTCTGGGGATGGATTTGGGGAATCCCCGGGACTCTACTCGCTGTTCCTATTGTTGCTTCCTTGAAGATCATTTGTGACCAACTAGAGCCTCTGAACTCCTTAGGAGAGTTTTTGGGTAGATAGTCCTCTCTTCTTTTTCCTTCTCATGCAAAAGACCCGTAGCCCCTCAATCCAACGCTTAACCCATGTTTTACTGATTCAATTCGATACGATGTAAATTTCCCAGGATCGTTCCGAATCTCATTGCAATGAGGTAACATTGATTATGTTATTAAACAAAGAAGGCGGATCATGAAAGTATGGATTTTTAATCAGTGGGACCATCTCCGTTCCAGCTTCTGGTTTCTCCCGGCTACAATGTCTGTGTTAGCTATTGCGCTATCATTTACGATGATCAAGCTGGATGAAGAATTCGCGTCGACAGTCATTGAACATGTGCCCTGGTTATGGGCGAGAGGACCAGATGGTGCGTTGTCTCTCTTGTCGACCATTGCAGGTTCGATGATTACGATCGCAGGTGTCGTGTTTTCAATTACGATCGTGGCATTAACTCTCGCTTCAGCTCAGTTTGGTCCGAGACTCCTCAGAAATTTTATGCGTGATCGAGGCAATCAAATTAGTCTTGGGACGTTTATTTCGACGTTTCTGTATTGTTTGCTTGTCATTCGTGCGGTTAAAGGAGGCGAGCCGGATCAGGTGTTCGTGCCATCCCTTTCTATTGCTGTTGCTCTTGTTCTGGCCGTGGCCAGTCTGGGTGTGTTGATTTACTTCATGCATCATGTGTCGCTCTCGATTCAGGCCCCACAGGTGGTGGCTGTTGTGGCCGAAGATCTTCACCACGCTATTGACCGTTTGTTTCCTAACAAAATAGGAGAGGAAAAGAACACAACCCATAACCATCACGGAGAGAAGGATGTCCCTGCAGACTTTGAGGAAATGGCCAGTCCTGTACGGGCTACACGCGGGGGATATATACAAGCTATTGATACGGATGGGCTTATGAATCTTGCTGAAGAAAAAGACATACTGATTCGAATCGAACGACGTCCTGGTCATTTTGTCGTTAAAAAAGCTCCTTTGGTCATGGTTTGGCCTGGAGCACGTCTTGATGATGAAATCGTGGAGCAGATTATGGAGACGTTCATTCTGGGTGTACAACGAACTCAGGAGCAAGATGTGGAATTTGCCATTGATCAATTAGTTGAAGTCGCAGTTCGTGCGCTATCTCCTGGTATTAATGATCCGTTTACCGCGATTAATTGTATCGATCGTTTAGGCGAAGCGTTGTGTCACGCTGCGGGACGTACTTTTCCTTCGCCATATCGTTACAGTGAACACCATGGGCTTCGTGTCATTGCATTTCATGTGACTTTTCCTAGTATGATCGAAGCGGCCTTTAATCAAATCCGTCAGTATGGACGATCATCCGTGGGTGTGACCATTCGACTGCTGGAGTCCATCGAAGTGATTCTCACATGTGTGCACCTTGAAAAAGACCGACACGCATTACGTGAGCAGGCGAACATGATCAAACGTAGAAGTGAGGAGACATTGTTTGAGGAGCTGGACCGGCGAGAAGTCAATAAGCGTTATCAAGCCGTCATGACCGCGTTTAGGAAAAAAACGTATGACTACTCATAAAATTCCTAAACGGAGATCAAAAATCTTTGTGCGCACTATTTGATGTCGATGGCTTGTTTTCTAGACACACCCCTCATTCCAAAGTCGTATTTGTCTATTTGATGCCATCGTTCAGATACGGTACAACTATATAGGATTTACAAAGATGCGTCTCGCAAACGAAGAAGATAGTTTATAAGTCATAAGTTGGAAACACTCATAGAGTGCAATATGAACGGATGGAAGAAAAGCACCATAGTGTCCTTGCTCCTTCTGCCAGTTGTCGTGTGGATGAGCCTACCGATATCTGCCGCTCCTCTCCCTGCTTTATCTGGGTGGCAAGGACGAACGATTCCCATTCTTGGGACCGCGCTTGACTATCAGTCTAATCAAATAGGAGTGGTGGCGCACCTCGTTGTAGTATTTAGAGAGCGTAATGATCATTATGGATTGAACGTGACATTTCGAACGAGGCCGGGACGATTTTCTCCCGTAGCACAGGTCGCCGTTCAAAACGCCATAATTCACATTGCCAGGGCAGCTGGATTGGACGAGAAATCATGGAGCGTGCAACTCATGATTCCCTACAACGGCATTACCATCTATGGAGAAAGCCTATCAGCGATGGTTGGATTGGCCGTTGTGGCACTTGCGCAAGGCGACGTATTTCCGCAAGATCGGGTTGTGACGGGCAAGGTCAATTCAGATGGTCGACTTGGATCCGTAGGCGGGGTGCCAGATAAAATTGAAGCGGCCTATGCCGAACATTTTCAACGTGTCATTGTTCCAGAGGAGCATGATGTGTCCGATGGAGATTGGCGCACGCCGTTCCTCATGCACATCTCGCCAGTCGCCAATGTGAACCAAGCCTATCAAGCATTGACGGGACATCCACTTCGACATGTGAAAGCTGCAGGGTAGTCAAAGCCAACTATGCGTGAAAAGTGTTGCTTAAGAATTTTATGTAACAACAACTCAATGACGAACTAGAATTTTGTGATTTCTTTTCGTGCCTTACTCACCCCCTTTAGCAAGGCAAAATGCGCCTCTCATCGACAGGGATAACTCAAAATAATCAACCTCTTTATAAATAATACGATATTCTACAGAGAGGTAAGAGGAATTTTTCACGCGTACTGTTGTCAAGTTCACTTCACTCGCTCGGGCTGTTTCTTGAAGTATTGAGAGAAGCGTCATTGAAGTTTAATATCTCATTTAGATTATTTGAGTATATTCTGCGGATGGGGCAAGCGATTTAGAGCAACGCGAAACGATCACCTCATTGCGATAGATTATTGAACAAGCTCATGAGAGTTGACCATTCAGAAGTCGCAGCTTTTACAATGACGCATCTTCAGCATGTATCGGATAGGAGCTCAGTCGTATGAAACCGTTGAATGTCATCATGGAAAGTCTGCGCAAGATGGGAGAAAATTTTCTCTCACATCTTCCCCAGATTGTCTTTGGCTGTATCCTTCTCCTGATCACGTGGGGAATTGGTCGAGGCGTTGATTTCGTTCTCATGCGGGTCCTCCCTCGTTTTCATTTGCGAAGGTCTCTACAGGAACTTTTTCGGCAGCTGAGCTATATCGGTATTTGGATAGTGGGAATCCTGGCCTCGGCCATCGTGATGTTTCCTTCGCTGACTCCAGGGAAGGTCTTGACTGCGATTGGTCTCGGATCTATTGCGATTGGATTTGCGTTTAAAGATATTTTTGAAAATTTTATCGCTGGGATGCTGATTCTTTTGAGAGAACCGTTCCAGCTCAAGGATTACATTGAGTGTGAAGAAATTGAGGGGTTTGTTGAAGATATCACGATTCGCGATACGCATATTCGACAGACCGATGGTCAGCGAGTTGTCGTGCCGAATGCCAAGCTTTTTAAAAATCCAGTGACGGTTCGCACTGATCTTGATCGACGTCGTGTCACCATTATGTGTGGTGTCGCCTATGGTGAAGATGTGGATAAGGCGAGAGACGTGATCGCTCATGCGGTTCAAGGACTCGACACGATCGATAAGGAAAAGGATATTCAAGTGTTCGCTCAAGCATTTGGTGCTAGCAGCATCGATTTTGAAGTTACGTGGTGGACCGGATCTAAGCCAGTGGATATTCGGCAATCTCGGGACAAGGTTGTCGCAGCAGTCAAAAAAGGGTTGGATGATGCCGGCATCGAGATCCCATTCCCGTATCGAACGTTAACTTTTAAGGAACCATTGAAAACGGTGATGGAGCATGCAGATCAAGAAAAAGCACAGGTTGATAGTCAACCGGACACATGATCATTTCGAATTGCAAGAACCTTGAGTGAGTCGATGCAATGTATGCGAACAATGTGACTTCTGTTACGATATCAGTGTTTCAGACCTTCGTTTCCGGTTGATCATTAAACGAGCCCTTTTCATGCTAGAAGACATTCAATGGACGGAAATCTTATCGCACCTCTATCATCTTGGCATTGCATACCTCTTGGCCATTCCAATTGGTTGGGATCGAGAAAGCCGTGCTCCTGGTGCAGGCATTCGCACATTCCCTCTCGTCGCAATGGCTTCTTGTGCCTATATGCTCACCGGTATTTACGTGTTAGAGCCGGATGACGCAAGGGCGAGGGTCATGTACGGAATTCTTACCGGCATTGGATTCATCGGAGGGGGATCAATTCTTAAGGAAAAGGGGAATGTCGCTGGGACTGCTACAGCAGCAAGCATTTGGAGCACTGGAGCGATTGGCATAGCGGTAGCGTGGAATCGATTAGAAATTGCGTTGACCCTTAGTATTATGACGTTTTTGACTCTGAGATTTGGGAAATTTCTTAATGGTGGAACCACTGAAGATCAATCACGGTAAACATGAATAGACAGGGTTGGTATTTCATTCGGGTTATTCCAGTTGTGTCTGGCATTCGGTCGGTGGGTGCAAAATGATTTCCCGGCTTGTGATCTTTGGCGCCTCAGGTGATCTGGCCACTCGATATCTTTTTCCAGCGATCATTCGGTTGTTTGAGGCTGAGCGTGAACCTGACGACTTGTCCATACTGGCACTCTCACGACAAGAGTGGAACACGTCTGACTACCGTGCCCATGTACGGAAAAACCTCCATGGTCTTCATGAAAAGTTTACGAAAAAGTGCATCAACCATCTGATGTCGAGACTTCAATACAAGCAAATTGCAGACACGGGAGATCATAAGGAAATTGCACATGCGCTTGGCTCACTTGATGATCCAAGTATTTTTTACCTTGCGTTACCCCCCTCGATATTTGCCTCAACGATCAAAGCTCTTGGACAACTGGATCTTCATGAGAAATGTCGTGTGATTGTTGAAAAACCTTTTGGTCAGGATCTAAAGAGTGCTCGAAGCTTGAATCGTCTCTTGAAGAAGACGTTTTCAGAGCAACATATTTTTCGTATCGATCATTTTCTTGGGGAACAAACAGTTAGGAATGTCCTGGGTTTTCGCTTTGCTAATCGTCTGTTTGAGTCGAGTTGGAACAATCAACATATTGAACGCGTCGATATTATCTGGGATGAGACCTTAGCGTTGGAGGGGCGTGCATCGTACTATGATTCTTCTGGAGCCTTGAAAGATATGATTCAAAATCACTTGCTCCAGCTCTTATGTTTGATCGGGATGGAACCACCTCATTCCTTTGATGATCGAGACTTTCACGATCAAAAGGTCAACGTATTACATGCGATTAGACGTATGAGTTCCGCTGAAATTAAACGCTATACCGTGCGAGCAAGGTATGCGGCAGGGACTACAAACCATAAGGCCATCCCAGCGTACAAGGATGAAGAAGGTGTCGATCCCAAGCGCAAGACCGAAACCTTTGCGCAGGTGACGTTGTTTATTGATAACTGGCGATGGGGAGGAGTTCCGTTTACTTTGCGATCAGGTAAGGCGTTGTCTCAGGACAAGTTTGAAATCGCGGTCCATTTTCGGAAGGTCCCCTATCAAGTATTTGGAGCGACGTCCGTGCCGGCGAATGTTTTGCGCATGCAGTTTAATCCAGACAAAATTGGAATTTCCGTCAATCTTAATGGAGCAGGAGAACCTTTTGACTTAGAAGAGTTTGAGCTGAATGCGGCATTCGCTCAGCAAAAGATTCCAGCATATGGGCATCTCTTACTTGATGCTTTCGAGGGCGATCCGACTCTTTTCATTCGAGATGATGAAGTCGAAGCGATGTGGCGAATCGTGGACCCTATTATGAAATCTTGGGAGAAAGGTCAAGTGAAACTCCAAACGTATCCCGCGGGTTCATCAGGCCCAAATTGTGAGTGAGCATAGTGTGTGTATAATTATTAATTTTTATCTTTCTTAAGGAGGTTATCATGTTAAATTGGGCTATTACATTTTTAGTCATTGCCATTATTGCTGGAGTTTTAGGACTGTCAGGAGTGGCGGGCACTGCCTCCCAAATCGCATGGATCCTGTTCGTGGTATTTCTCATTTTCGCCATTGTTGGTTTTGTGAAAGGGAGGACATAGGCATAGCTCATCTCACGCCTGTGCCTCATACATTCTATCAAGAGTAAGGGGGTAATCTTTAACGGCAAGCAAGGAGATGACATGTTGCGTCTTAAATTTCTTATTGCCCTGGTATTGACTTCACTATTACTGATTCCCATTTTCTTGAGTGAAGCTCAAACATCATCAAAGAAGAGTGATAGGCTTTCGTCACCTTCCGAGGCTATACTCATAAAAGGAACAGTGCTGGAGATCGAAGGGAACCTGTACATCATTAAAACAGAAGATGGCCAGATAAGCAGAGTCAGGGTATACCGCGGTACGATTCAGGATGAATCCATTAAAATCGGAGACGCCATCGAAGCTAGAGTCCTGCCGGAGTGGCAGGCTCTCGTCCTTAGACAGCAACATTGATGAAGGTGCCGCACCTGACGATTCTGTATCATTTTCACACGCGGGTTCAACCAACTCTCGTAAATAATAATTTTTGTTTCTTCTGGTCGTGGTATCTCTTTCGACTCTCGTCATTCGGATTGCTCCCCATTGTCCTGCGACATCCCAGGTCATCCAAAAATCTTTTCAGCTTTCAAATTCGATCAGTCTTTCCAAGGTCAGAATTTACCTCAAGACGAATAAAAATAAGTATCAAACGATCTAGTTCGACTGGGCATGGGCATGTTTTGATATTGCTCAAAAATGCTGTACTAGTTAGCTATGGTTGTGGATTGGTTTTTCAGGAGCTTGAAAATGTCAATCAGACGCGTTGAGGCAAACAAGTTGAGGCAAACAAAAGGACGAAGGAGTTGTGGACTTCCTAAAGTACTGTCAGCAAGGAGGATGCACGAGAGACAGATGGAGAAGTGGAATCTATGATCAAGCAGGCCGCGGCGTTACGCCATGCTGTTCGTATCCGTGTAATACTTAAATATTTTGGGCAACTATGTCTGGTCTTGGCTGTGCTGACGCTTGTGCCATTAAGTGTTTCCCTAGTGTTTCAAGACACTGAGAGCAGCGTGAGATATATCTTGGTTATTGTGAGTTTAGTAGGATTGGGCGGGTTTCTCAGTCGTTTGACTATTCCAGTTCGCGTCCAGATGAATGAAGGCATGGTCTTGGTGTCCATGATGTTTTTATTCACACCGCTTGTCATGTCTTACCCAATGATGGCGTCAGGTTTAAGTTTTCAGGATGCGCTGTTTGAAGCCATTTCCGGAGGGACCACAACTGGGCTGAGTACACTCTCGACGTTAGAGGGGACACCCTCAACCTTTCTATTCGCTCGTTCGTGGATGCAGTGGTATGGGGGGTTAGGAATCGTTGTCCTCTCGTTGGCGCTCGTCGCTGAGCCTGGATTAGTCGCCAAAGGCCTATCGGCCAGTGAAGCTGATCAAGAAGACCTTGTTGGTGGAACGAAGAAGCATACCAAGCGCGTGTTGATCGTATATGGTGGATTGACCGGTTTTGGAATTATCGGGCTTTGGCTACTAGGAGTCGACCCCTTTTCGTCAATGCTCTACACCTTTGCTGCGGTCTCTACAGGTGGCTTTGCTCCACACGACGGGAGCCTCGCTGGACTCCATTCATGGACGGCTCAAGCTTGGGTCATTGGGAGTTGTGTACTGGGAGCCGTTCCCCTTGCGTTTTATCATGTGATGAGCCAAAGAAAACGTCCGCCGACTATGCAGATTGTTCAACTCCGGGCATTCTTGATTAGTGGAATGCTTGTCTCACTTCTCTTGGGTTGGTGCCTGTGGCAATCCAATATTCTCTCGTTCTCTGACTCTCTACGCTCCGCCCCGCTGATGGCCTTCTCAGCTCAATCAACAGCAGGTTTTGCGATTCACAATCTCTCAGACTACGATCCTGGTTCTAAGCTCACACTTATTATGGCTATGATGATCGGAGGTGGAACTGGGTCAACGGCTGGAGGGTTCAAAATCCTACGCCTCTTAATTTTTCTTCGTCTTCTCCAGATTGTCATTTTACGAATCTGTGTGCCACGCCATACGGTGCTCGAACCTCGGATTCACGGCGAACGATTATCTAACAGCCAGATTCGAGAAGCCTTAATCCTCATCGTTCTTTTCGGCGTGGTGATCCTCTTCTCCTGGTTTCCGTTTGTGATGATGGGATACGATCCCTTGGATGCATTGTTCGAAGTGGTTTCCGCTACCGGCACAGCTGGGCTCTCTGTTGGCATCACGAGCGCGGATTTACCAGAAGTGCTCAAAGCCATCCTCTGTGCAGATATGCTCTTGGGAAGACTTGAAATTTTAGCGTGGTTAGTCCTCTTCTTTCCGGGAACATGGATTGGCCGAAGATCGGAGGAACGATGAGAATTGCATTTGTCGGGGCTGGCGAAGTAACGGTGATGACGGCGAAGTCGCTCATTCAGCAACATCATGAAGTGATCATTATCGAGTCCAACCGAGAAAAAATTGATCGGCTCTCTGAGGAATTAGACTGTAGTTTTCTCCATGGTGACGGTGGAACGCCATCCATTCTTCTCGAAGTTGGTCCCGAACAGACTGATATGCTGTTTTGTCTTAGTGATAATGATCAGGCCAATTTGATCGCAAGTCTCGTTGGTCGTTCATTGGGTTTTGCGCGGGTCGTGACCGCAATTGAAGACCCTGATTTTGAAGAGATTTGTCGTGAGCTTGGACTGGAAGAAACTATCGTGCCGGTCCGCACAACAAGTCGGCTTCTTCAAAATATGGTTCGAGGTCTTGATGCAGTCGAACTTTCTACCGTACTAAAGGACGAAGCAAGATTTTTTACATTTATTGTGAAGAACGAGGATGCGACTACTGTGGTAGATCTTAAGATCCCTGAAGAAAGTCGCGTGATCTGCTATTATCGAGATGGTCGCTTCAACTTTGCAGACGATGAAATGACACTGAAGGTAGGGGATGAAGTCATCATTCTTACCCATAGCAAACATTTACAGACCTTAAAGGATCGATGGGTACCGAAACAGACAAAAGAGCATTCTATAGGTTCAAAAAAGAAAAAAGGAGAAACGAATTCACCTATGTCGAATGAGGAGAATACCCCATGACCCAAGAAGACACGAAGTCATTGTTTCTGCAATTTATTAATACGTTTAATGTCGCGCTTACAAAGCACAAAGAAACGATTGTGTACAAGCAAATGCTAGAACTTGGGGAAAAAATATTAGGAAACAAGATTATTGGTGTGGAAGTGTATAGCGAGAACGAATCTAGTTCAGTTGCTTATTATACCATTCGCTTGAACGCTGGAACATTTGATGTGGTCTCGCATAAACAAGAAAAATCCGAACTCGTGTGGAAACTCAAAGATACGTACCTTCAACATGTTGTCGATAATCCTCATGATTATGTCGAACACCCAGAGAAATTTGAATGGGATTGGTTAAAGAGCTATATCGGTATGTGAAGACAGTATCTCAGCATGCTGGTCATATGTGATGAAGAACCGATACCGCACCTTCATTCAGTTATGTGGTCATGACAACACGTTTTAATATTTAAGTGATTTTTTGACTAATCAGCGAATTTAGAAACTCCGACATCTCACCTCTCTTACCCCTCTAGATGCTATCGCTTGTTTTACCTCCCGTTGCTCATTTGAGAGCTGTTGTCAAATGTAGTGTCTGCCGAGTTGCTCACGCGGCGACTGGGTCCGTGCTTGTTTCTTCGATTCCATCTATGAATACTCTGCCTGCGATGACCTTGGGCAACTCGTTGAATCCTCGGAGCCGTCGCCAGGT